>JAUWMD010000264.1 GCA_030613345.1 Candidatus Krumholzibacteriota bacterium | reverse complement strand
TCCCTCACGATAGAGCCGGGCGTGATATACGGCCTGCTCGGGCCGAACGGCGCGGGGAAGACGACGACGATCAGGATGATCATGGGCATCATCCAGCCCGACGAGGGAAAGATAGAGATCTTCGGCGAGCCCTTCAACGAGTCGCTCAAGGAGAGGATCGGGTACCTGCCCGAGGAGAGAGGGCTCTACCGCAAGATGAAGGTCCTCGACCACATCGTCTTTCTGGCGGAGATAAAGGGTCTCTCCTCGAAGACCGCCGCCGAGCGCGCCGGGCGCTGGCTCGAACGCGTCGACCTGAAAGACTGGGAGGACAAGCCCGTCGAGGCCCTCTCCAAAGGGATGCAGCAGAAGATCCAGTTCATATCGACAATAATACACGAGCCACAGATGGTCATCCTCGACGAGCCGTTCGCCGGGCTCGACCCGATCAACACCCAGCTCCTCAAGGACATCATCGTCGAGATAAAGGACGAGGGGCGCACGGTGATCCTCTCGACCCACCTGATGGAACAGGTCGAGAAGCTCTGCGAGAGGATATGCCTGATAAACAGGGGCAGGAAGGTCCTCGAAGGCGATCTTACCGACATCAAGATGAGGTTCAGCAAGAACGTCGTGTCGATGAGGTTCTCCGGCGACGCCCGCGAGATCGAGGCCCATCCCGACGTCGAGAAGGTGAGCGAGTTCGGGCAGGACCTCTCGGTGACGCTGTCCGAGGGTGCCGATCCGGGCGTCATGCTGCGCCACGCGCTCGACAGTGGAAGGGTCGACAGGTTCGAGATCGGGGAGATGTCGCTTCACGATATATTCATTGCCCAGGTCAGGGAGGAAGGGGGTGAGCTCGATGAAGAAGATGCTGATAGTGGTCAGGCGTGAGTATCTCGACCGGGTAAAGAAGAAGAGCTTCCTGATCGGGACGATCCTCGGCCCCGTCTTCATGGGCCTGCTGATTTTCGCGCCGGCCCTCCTCTTCAAGCTCTCTCCGGAGCCGCAGACGACCGTCACCGTCATCGACCTTGCCGGCGATGTCTACGCCCAGATGGAGACGTCGCTCGCCGACACCATCGACGACGGGACGCCGAAGTTTATCCTCAGGGAGGTCGAGGCCGACGTGACGGGCCTCGAGGAGTTGAAACGGGTCCTGAACCTCGAGGTCGAAAACGACGCCATCGACGGCTACCTCGTCATCCCGGCCGACATTCTCGATGAGGGCAAGGCGGTCTTCTACGGGAAGCGCATCGGCGACATAAAGACACTCGAGCGGATCGAGAGGGCGCTGAGCAACGTCGTTATCGGGATGCGGCTTTCCTCCAGGGGAATCGACTACGGCGAGGTCAAGGGGCTTGTCGAGAACGTCGAGCTCGAGACGATGCAGATCACCGATAAGGGCGCCGAGAAGCGCGGAGGGTTCGATTTTATCTTCATGTCGAGTTTTCTCTTCATAATGATGCTCTACATGACGATCCTGATGTGGGGCGTCGCGGTCCAGAGATCGATCATCGAGGAAAAGAATAACCGCGTGATCGAGGTGCTCCTCTCCTCGCTCAGGCCCGAGGACCTGCTCTTCGGGAAGATTTTCGGAGTGGGAGCCGTCGGTTTGACCCAGTACGCCATCTGGGGGCTGGTCGGCTCTATCATGACCGCATACGGGCTCACGATGGGCGGCCCCGTGGCCGAGCTCGCCGCGAACCTTTCTTTCACGACCCTCGGCTTCTTCATCCTCTACTACGTGCTCGGCTTCCTCTTCTACGCTACGATGTTCGCCGGCATCGGCTCGGTGTGCAACACCGACCAGGAGGCCCAGCAGATGCAGACGCCGATCGTCCTCTGCCTCGTTTTCACTATCCTCGTCCCGATGATGATCATCCAGAGGCCTGACAGCATCTTCGCCACTGCAATCAGCCTGATCCCCCTCTTCACTCCGATCGTGATGTTCATGAGGATCAACGTGTTGATGCCGCCCGCCTGGCAGATAGCGCTGAGCGTCGTAATAATGATCTTTTCCATCTGGTTCGCCGGGAAGTTGTCGGCCAGGATATTCCGGACGGGCATACTGATGTACGGAAAGAAACCCGACGCGAGGGAGATCCTCAAGTGGCTGAGGAGAGCGTAGGCGCGGTGTGAAACGATACGGCCGGTCTCCGGTCGGTAGAGAGGAAGGATAAGCGGCTGATGATCGAAAGACTTGCAGAGATATACGCAGAATTCGAGAGGCAGGGGGCCGAAGACCCTCTCCTCGAGACGCTCCGCTTCGCCGACCTCGTCTCGGGCGGTGCCCTGAGAAGGGCCGACCTCTCCATCCTCGGCGAGGAGCCCGACCTGGCCGAGATAGTAAGGCAGAGGACCGAGGGGAGGCCGCTCGAATATATCCTCGGGGTGGCCCCGTTCCTTGGGGAGCTGCTCGAATGCAGCGAGGGCGCGCTTATCCCCCGTGAGGAGACTGAGCTGCTGACCCTTACCTGCCTCGGGTTCCTCGAGCAGCAGGCGGAGGCCGGCGTGAAGGCGCCGAAGATCATCGAGCTCGGCACGGGCAGCGGAAACATCGCCGTCCTTCTTGCGCTGAAGACCGGGAACTCGGAGATCTACGCCTCGGACATCAGCGAGGAAGCGGTCGGAGTGGCGGCTTCCAATGTCGAGAGATGCGGGGTCGCCGACAGGGTGACCCTCCTGTGCGGCGACATGTTCGAGCCGTTCAGGGGAAAGGGGCTCGAGGGGACGACCGACATCGTCGTCTGCAACCCGCCGTACATCCCATCGACATCGGTCGACAAGCTCGATTCGCAGATCATAGATCACGAACCGAGGGTGGCCCTCGACGCGGGTGCGTACGGGATGGATATCTTCAGGCGGCTGATTACGGGGGCTCCCGAGTTCCTCAGGCCGGGCGGGATGCTGGCCTTCGAGATCGGCGCGGGACAGGAGAAGATCGTGGCGAGGCTGTTCCGAAAAGCCGGAGATGCGTACGGCCCTGTCGAGCAGATAGACGACGGCACCGAGATACGGGTGCTCACCGTCATCCGCACATGAGGAAGATTCTTTCCTAGAACTTGATGATCCCGTAGTCGACGCGGAACTGCCAGTAATCGAATATGCCGCCGTCGTCGGGCGTCGTGAATGCGTGGTACTCGAGCTCGAAGGTCACTCCCGTGGTGAGGAGGAACCAGTAATCGAAGGCAATGCCGATCGAGCCTCCGGGACGGTGCTCGTTGCCGCTGATCCCGCCGACCGAGTTTCCTCCGAGACGGGAGATCGTGTTGTAGACTCCGGCGCCCGCATGGACGTTGAACTGCATCATCCGGTTGATCGAGAAGTAGTACCTCGCCTTGAACAGGACCGGGATGACGCCGATCCACTCGGTGTAGTCGCCGCCGCCACTGTCCGTAGAGGACATGACCGTGTACTTGTAATAGTGCACGACGTCGAAACCGAAAGCGGCTCCAAGGCAAAGATTGTTGGTGATCATCTTGCCGGCGAACATGTCGAT
>JAUWMD010000313.1 GCA_030613345.1 Candidatus Krumholzibacteriota bacterium | reverse complement strand
CTCGACGAGAACAGGCCCGAGGCTGTAAGGCGGATGGCGGGACATATGTATACCTTCGGAAGTGCTACGGGGCTGCTGATGCTCGGCGCCCTGATCCTGACCGTCGCGGCGAACCTCTCCGATCCGGTCAGGCTGAACGAGGGGATATTCCTTGTGATGTTCATATCGTAGCTCGCATACACGGCGTGGTGGGTCGTAAGGATCATCACTTCATTCAGGGTGCCGGCAACAGGCTCCGGCTAGAAGACGTGTCCCAGCTCGGTTGCGCTGGTCACCCCGTCGAGGCCCGAGAGCTCGTTGAGAAGGATAAGGTGCGTATTCTTCGAGGCGTTGTATTCGATGATGATGTGCCAGGTCCCGGCGGCGAGCTTTACGTCGTGGACCTCGGTCGAGATCTTCCGCTTCGAGAACTCTCCGAGCACCATCGGCACGATCCCCTCGCGGTTATCGAGGATGAGCTGGACGATGTGGTTGGAGTGGAAGTGATGGATACCCGCCTCGAGGAACCTCACCGCTATCAGGGTCAGGGTGATGATCGCCGCGCCGGCGACTGCGAGGATGATGTATCCGGCCCCCAGGGCGAGTCCCAGGGCGGAGAGGACCCAGATCGTCGCGGCGGTGGTCAGGCCCGACACGGTGAACCTCGAGCGCATGATCGTCCCGGCGCAGAGGAACCCGACGCCTGTCACGACCTGGGCGGCTATGCGGGCGGGGTCGGCGACCCCGCCAGCCATTCTGGCCACCTCGATCGAGATGATCATGAAGAGGCACGAGCCGACGCACATCAGGATATTGGTCCTGATGCCGGCCGGCTTTCCCTTGAACTCACGCTCGAGGCCGACAATGCCCCCGACCAGGATCGCTATCACGAGTCTGATGATGTAGGTGGTGATCGGCTCGGTCATCAGGTCTCCCTTCCCGGATGTCCGGATGATTCTATTTCCAGGCGAGGCCTGCTGCAAGATAAATCACGGCCGTTTCGGGGCGTTTTCGCTGGAAAAGGGCGCCTTTCGCCGCTATCTTGATATGACATTTTTCATTCTGCGACAGTGCCCTATGGATATACGGAAGATATTCGAATCGAAGATCGAGGGGGAAGCCGGAAGGCTCGCTCTGACCGTCAGGGGACGGGTGCAGGGGGTGGGTTTCCGGCCCTCGATATACAGGGAGGCCGCAGAGGCCGGCCTCGCCGGATTCGTGAGGAACACGAGGCGCGGCGTCGTGATAGAGGTGGAGGGAACGCGTGAGGCGATCCTGTCGTTCGCCTCGGCGCTCGAGAACGACCTGCCGCCGCTTGCGAGGATCGACTCGCTCGAAGCGGAGGCCGTCGAAGCGTCCGGCGAGAGCGGATTCGTGATCGCCCGGAGCGAGGAGGCCGGCGGCTCGGAAGCCCTCTACCCGGTCGACACAGCCGTCTGCGCCGACTGTCTGCGGGAGATGGGCGACACAGGCGATCCGAGGCACAGGTACCCCTTCATAAACTGCACCAACTGCGGCCCGAGATTCACGATTATAGAGGGCCTTCCGTACGACCGGCCGCTCACCACGATGAGCGAGTTCGAGATGGACGATCTGTGCAGCGGGCAGTACGCCGATCCCTCCGACAGGAGATTCCACGCCGAGCCGATCTCCTGTCCGGATTGCGGGCCGACTCTGTCGCTGATCGACGCCGAACACAGGGAGATATCGGGCGACCCTGTCGCCGGGGCGAAGATGCTGATCGCCGCCGGCAGGATACTCGCCGTCAAGGGCCTGGGAGGGTATCACCTCGCCTGCCTCGCAGGCAGTGCGGATGTGGTCTCCACCCTCCGCGAGCGCAAGAAGCGCCCCGCAAAGCCGTTCGCCGTGATGTTCCGTGATATCGATATTCTGGAGAGGTACTGCGAGACGGGAGAGGTCGAGCGAAGGCTGCTGCTCTCGCCGGAGGCGCCGATCGTCCTCCTGCGCAGAAGGAAACCGGGACGGCTTCCCGCGGAGATCGCTCCCGGGAACGGATCCACAGGTGCCTTCCTTCCCTACACGCCGATTCATCACCTTCTCATGGAGGATTTCGAGGCCCTGGTCATGACCTCGGCCAATTTCACCGACGAGCCGCTTATCTCGAGCGAGGATGAGCTTCGCGGGATACTCGGGACTATGGCCGACGCAGCGCTCGTCAACGACAGGCGGATAGCGCACAAGTGCGACGACTCGATATTCTTCGTCCCGGGCGGCGTCCCCGTGCCGTTACGTCGCGCACGGGGATTTGTGCCCGAACCGGTCCCGATCAGTCCCGGCGCCGATGTATGCATCCTCGGGCTGGGTGGACAGGAAAAGGGGACCTTCACACTGACGAGGGGCGATTCGGCCTTTGTCTCCCCCCATCTCGGTGACCTGGGCGACTTCAGGAGCCAGGAGAACTACCGCCGCGAACTCGTTTCCTTCGAGAAATTGCTTTCGGTATCGCCCTCGGTCGTCGGGAGGGACATGCACCCCGATTATTTCACGTCGAGGATAGCCGGAGTACTCGATGCCGACAGGATAATCAGTG
>JAUWMD010000098.1 GCA_030613345.1 Candidatus Krumholzibacteriota bacterium | reverse complement strand
CCTGCCGAGCTGGGCAATGAAGGTCTCCTCGTCGGGGAAGTTGGCCTTGCTCTCCTCGTATTTCGCATCTACCTGCTCGGCCGTCACGGTGATATTCTCCCTGTCGGCGGCCTGCGTGAGAAGCGTCCTGTTCACGAGGTTGGCGACGGCCTGCTGCTTCAGCATCGGCTCCATGGAATTGAGCTGCTCCGCGCTGACCCTGCCCGCCATCTGCTGCCTGAGCATCGCGAGCTCCTGGGAGACTTCCTTGTCTGCGATGACTACGCCGTCTACCTTTGCCACGAAATCCGCCCCGCTCGTCATGGGGTTGTCCATGCTTTCACCGCCCTCTTTCTTCCCGTCTCCCCCGCATCCGGCAATGGCAGCCACCAAAATAATTAGCAGGATAAACGCGATCTTCGTTCTGAGCATCGGATGGTTCCTCCCTCCGATAGAATAAATACGGCGGCCCCTTTCCGGTATCAAGACCGACGGCTCGACTCGAGAGCTCAACAGTCTTTACCGGGATCTTACACGGTGACCGCTCGATGCCCGCCCCCGCCGTTCTCGATGCGGGGCGGGCAGGCCCCCGTAAAGTAGCACCGGCGCGGCCAAAAATCAATCACAGTGATTGAATAAACCGATCATTTATACGAATATCGGAATATGGAGAATGAATTCGGACCGGTGGAACTGCCGATCGACGGAGCCCTGGATCTTCACACCTTCGATCCGTCGGAGGCGAAGGAGCTCGTGACGCATTATCTCGAGGAGTGCCGCGCTAAGGGAATCCTCGAAGTCAGGATAATCCATGGAAAGGGGACCGGAGCCATGCGGGAGACCGTTCACGCCCTCCTCGCCTCCCTCCCCTTTGTCGTATCGTACCGTCTCGCCGGGGAGGCCTCGGGCGGCTGGGGAGCTACGATCGCCATCCTCGAAATCCTGGACGATTGAGAGCCCTGTCAGCGCCTGAAGCCCGTCGCACCCTCCAGGTCGAGCAGTCTCTTCTTCTTTCCGAGCCCCCCACCGAAGCCCGTCAGCCTTCCGTCGGCCCCTATCACCCTGTGGCACGGAACGATGATCGATATCGGATTCTCCCCGTTAGCCGCCCCGACGGCTCTGGCTCCTTTCGGATTACCCATCCTCCTCGCCTGCTCGCCGTAAGATATCGTCTTCCCGTAGGGTATCCCGCGCAGCTGCCGCCATGCGGAGAGCTGGAACGGCGTGCCCTCGGGGGAAAGTTTAAGGTCGAACTTCCTTCTCTCTCCCCTGAAGTACTCGACGAGCTGTTTCCTGACCTCGGCGAAAGGCTTGTCGGATCTCTCCCACATCGGCCCGGGGAACCCCTTGCGCGGCCTGCGGAAGAGCACATCGGTCAGCTTACCGTCGCGGCCCGCTATGAAGAGCTCGCCGACGGGGGTCTTCATCGTAGTCCAGTATTTCTTCTTCTCTTTCATTGTCTTCTCCGTTCCCGTGATACCGGCAGTTCACCGGGTATTGTAACTATATCCCGACGATATATAAAGCTCCTGCTGCCGTGCAAAATAACTTTTTTACCCGCTGTCCGGCGGTTACAATCGGGCCTGACATGAAATGCAAGGTCGGCATATACACGATTATGATCCTGGCGCTCTGTACCGGAACGGCCTCGGGCCAGTTCAGCAGGGAGATACCCGACACTATCTCGTCGTCAAGCGAAGAGAGAATGGATTCTCTGCAGAACCAGATTGCGAGAAATTCCCTCGGTAATCTCCTTTCCGACTACGTCTTCGTCACGAAGATCGATACAGCGACTGTCGGAAGAGGCGCAGTGAAGAGTGAGGACCCATTCATCCCATATGTCGGGAAATATATCCGCCATATCGATATCTTCAGGTTCAACATCTTCAGCGACACAGAAGTAGGAACCGCGTATCCCGACGGACCCTGGCTCATCCGGGCGATAGACCGGATTCACATAGACACCAGGGAAAGCAAGATCTCCGGATTCCTCCTCTTCGAGGAAGGCGATCCCGTCGATCCGTACGCCCTGTCAGATTCCGAACGCCTGCTGAGGGAAACCTCGTTTATACAGGACGCCCGTGTCCACATGGTCCCCGTCGAGGGAAGCCCCGATTCTGTCGACGTTCAGATTATCACAAGGGATATCTGGTCGATCGGCGCGAAATACAGCTGGATAACGAAGGATCGACACAGGGTCAAGCTGTACGAGAGAAACCTGCTGGGATACGGCCAGACGATCGAGTGGGAAGGCTCGCTCGACTTCAGCCGGGAAAGGGTCACTGACCATACACTCTACTACGGAGCGCCCAATATCTACGGGACGTTCATCGACGGCTCGGTGAGGTGGGTCGATGCCATCGCTTACAAGCAGAACAAATGGGGTCTGAGCCGCGGATATATCTCTCCCGAGATAAAATGGATCGGCGCCGTATCCTTCGAGGGGGTGGACGACATCGGCGAGATTCCATCAAAGATAAAGAAATGGGACCGCGAGGATTTCTGGCTCGGCCGGTCGATACGCATCGGCAAAGGATATTCCGAAGGGGGAAGCAGAAGGAGGGTGATCCCCGCGTTGAGGGTCCAGAGAACGGACTATCACGTGCGACCCCCGGTGGGAGCCGACCTGAACCGCGGCTATCACGACAGGACCAATTATCTCGGCAGCCTGAGCCTGACCGAGAGGGCCTTCAGGAAAATGAGGATGGTCTTCAGCTTCGGCAGGACCGAGGATATACCTTACGGGTTTCTCGCCACGGTCACGGGGGCAACCAATGTGGACGAGTTCTTTTCCAGGCCGTACGCATCACTCGACCTGGCATATGCAGGCTTCTACGGCAGCTCGGGATACATCTCCGCGAGAGGGGCCATCGGCAGCTATATGAGGAATCGACGGGCTGAGGACGGCACCCTGTCCCTGACCTTTGGAGCCTATACCAGCCTGCTTCCCGCATGGCGCTCGATGGCGAGGCATTTCTTCGTCATCGATTATATCTACGGTTATAACAGGCTTTTTGACGACGATATCGCTCTCGAAGAGCCTCGTGGCGGCCTGAGGGGCCTGTCCAACACGGGGGTCGAGGGCTATGAACGGCTGACCCTCAGCTGGGAGGGCATCCTCTTTGCCGACTGGGACTGGTACGGCTTCAGGTTCGCCTCCTTTGGTTACGCCGAAGCGGGCCAGTGTGGGCCAGGATGGGATTCTTTCATCGGCGCTAAGTACTACTTCAGCCTCGGCGGCGGATTCAGGGTGCACAACGAGAGGCTGATATTCGACGCCTACGAAATGCGTTTCATGTACCATCCCGTCGTGCCCGAAGGTGCGGATACGCAGTTTTTCAGGTTCGAAGCGGTCAAAAACCTCAATATCCCCTTCCTCTCCCCCGGAGCGCCCAGAATCCTCAGTTACTATTGATGCCCGCCTCTCTGCTGATGTGGTATAATACAAGCGGGTGATGATCCCGATGAAACGGACGAGAAGAATATTCCTGCAGCAGTTCGGGTCGATTCTCGCTGTCGGCGCCTGGGCCGGCATGACCGAAGCGGCCGGCGGGAAAAGCAGTCCTGCGATACGTTCCCGTCTCGAGATGCACCGCAGAGGAGAGCTCCGTGAGCGGGGCGAAAAGCTCCGGGATATGATGAAAGAGTGCGAGCTCTGCCCGCGCATGTGCGGGGCGAAGAGGCTCGAGGGCGAGCGTGGATTCTGCAGCGCATCGGCACAACTCGAGATATCCTCCCACCATCCCCACTTCGGCGAGGAGCGACCGCTGGTCGGCAGGGGCGGCTCGGGAACGATATTCCTCACGCACTGCGGCCTGCGCTGCGTCTTCTGTATAAACTGGGAACTCAGCCACCGCGGCGACGGCGTCGAGAGAGAGATCGAGGATATGGCCGCGATGATGATCGATCTCGAGGGAATGGGCTGCGTCAACATCAACGTCGTCACCCCCACCCACTATGCGCCCCACATCGTGCTCGCCCTGGACATCGCCGTCGGAAAAGGGCTGACAGTGCCGCTCGTCTGGAACACCTGCGGATGGGAAAGGCTCGAGACCTTGAGGCTCCTCGACGGTATCGTCGACATATACCTTCCCGACTTCAAGTACTCGAGCGGGGAGATGGCCGCGAAGTATTCCGCCGGAGCGAGGGACTACCCGAAGGTAACGCAGCAGGCGCTGCTCGAGATGCAGCGGCAGGTCGGCACGGCGCACCCGGCACCGGACAGCCTGGTGCACCGGGGCCTGATGATACGCCATCTCGTCATGCCTAACGGCGTATCCGGCACCGGAAGGGTGATTCACTGGATTGCGAAAAACCTTCCGAAGGACACCTACCTCAACCTCATGTCGCAGTACACCCCCGCCTATATGGCCTCCCGCTACCCCGACATCTCCAGGAGACTCACGAGGGAGGAGTTCGAAGAGGCGGTCAAACAGGCCGAACTGGCCGGATTGACCAATCTCGAGATCCAGCCGATGCCACGATAGAGTCCCGCTGCGAAACAGGTGGATATCACAGTCGTTTTCGCTTAGTATTCTCCGATGAACGAGACCAGAAATAAAACGCCTGAAGGCGGAAACGAAACCGGCGGATCGCGCCCCGTCGATTTCATCAGGGCGATCATCGAGAGCGACATCAAGACCGGCAAGCACGACGGACGGGTCCACACGAGGTTCCCGCCCGAACCGAACGGTTATCTCCATATAGGCCACGCGAAATCAATATGCCTTAACTTCGGCATCGCCAGGCAGTACGGCGGCCTCTGCAACCTCAGGTTCGACGACACCAACCCCAGCAGAGAGGACGTCGAATACGTCGATTCGATCAGGGAAGACGTCCGCTGGCTCGGCTTCTCCTGGGATGACCGCGAATATTACGCCTCGGACTATTTCGAACAGCTCTACGAGTTCGCCATTCAGCTGATAAAGACCGGCAAGGCGTTCGTCTGCGACCTGACCGCCGACCAGGTCAGGGAATACCGCGGCACTCTGACCGAGCCGGGCAGAGAGAGCCCGTACCGCGACAGGACCATAGAGGAGAACCTCGACCTCTTCACCCGTATGAGCGCCGGCGAGTTCGAGGACGGCAGCAGAACACTGCGCGCCAAGATCGATATGGCATCGGGAAACATCAACATGCGCGACCCGGTCATGTACCGTGTCCTTCGCGCCACCCATCACCGCACCGGCGACAGATGGTGTATCTACCCGATGTACGACTGGGCACACGGATGCAGCGACTCGATAGAGAAGATCACCTATTCGATCTGCACCCTCGAGTTCGAGGCTCACCGACCCCTCTACGACTGGTACCTCAGGGAGCTGGGAATTTTCCCGTCGCGGCAGATAGAATTCGCAAGGCTCAACCTCACATACACGATAATGAGCAAGCGCAAGCTCCTCCAGCTCGTCGAGCAGGGAAAGGTCTCCGGCTGGGACGACCCGCTGATGCCGACGATCTCGGGGCTTCGACGGCGCGGCTACACAGCCGAGTCGATCAGGAATTTCGCCGCGACGATCGGCGTGGCGAAGAAGGATAACAGGGTCTCCATCGACCTGCTGGACCACTGCCTGCGCGAGGACCTCAATAAAAGAGCTCCTAGATTCATGGGCGTTCTGCACCCACTGAAGGTCGTCATAGAGAACTATCCGGAAAACCAGGAGGAAGAGCTCGAGGCGATCAACAATCCCGAGGATTCCGGTATGGGCACGAGGATGCTCCCCTTCTCGCGCGAAATATTTATAGAGCGTGAGGATTTTATGGAGGATCCGCCCAGAAAGTTCTTCCGCCTGGCGCCCGGCCGCGAGGTCAGGCTCAAGCACGCGTATTTTATAAAATGTGAGAGAGTCGTAAAGGACGAAGAGACGGGCGAGATCGTAGAGCTGCGTTGCAGCTACGACCACGAGACGAAGGGCGGCGACGCACCCGACGGGAGAAAGGTCAGGGGAACACTCCACTGGGTCTCGGCCCGCCAGGCCGTCGATGCGACGGTCCGCCTCTATGACAGGCTCTTCACTAAGGAAAATCCCGACGACGTCGAGGAGGGAAAAATGTTCCTCGACCTTATCAATCCCGATGCCATCGAGGAGTTGGCCCACTGCAAGGTCGAGCCCTCATTGAAAGCATCGGACCCCGGCAGGCACTTCCAGTTCCTCAGGCACGGCTACTTCTGCGAGGATGCCGATTCGACGGCGGATGCCCTCATCTTCAACAGGACCGTCCCGCTGCGGGACACCTGGGCGAAGATAAAGAAGAAGCAAGGGTGACCATTCAGTCCCTTTATGGTGCTGCCAGCCAACCTTTTTTCTCGAACTCTCTTCTGGCAAGTTTGTACAGGATTTTCGGTAACTTTGTGGATGCGTATAAAAAATCGGACGCAGAGAATATCCGTGCCGTGTGTGCCTTTCTGAGAATCTGGCGAAACTGCCCGAAATTATAAAAATCGGATCGTATCCTGTTACGTATCTGTCTCAGGTCCTTCAGGCTGTACATGTCCGAGTACACCGGCCCCCCGACAGAATCACAGTAATATCCGGGTGTGTTCTCGACCACCTCTTTCAACGGGGAAAACTTTTCTACCCTCAGCTTCTGGAAAGTTATTGAATCCAGTTTCATTTCTTTCGCAAACTGAGCGATGAAGACCATCTCTTCTTCCGTCTCTCCGATATTGCCGTAAATAAAATAGCCATGAATATAGAAATTGTGTTTGTTCAGGATCTTGAACGCTTCTCTTACCTGCTGCTGTGTAAACCCCTTGCTGAGTTGCTCCAGGATCCTGTCATGTGGCGATTCAATGCCGACGAGTAATATCTTGAACCCGGCCTTCTCCGCCTTCTCCAGAAGCCCTGGATGCCTGGCAATCTCGATCCGGGTCTGGACAATGAATGTCTTCCTGATCCCGTTTTCTATGATCAGTTCGCATAACTTTTCGCTTCTCTGTGGATTCGTGAAGAAGTTATCGTCACTGAACAGGACAACATCGGCGGTAATGCTCTTGAGCTCTTCTATAACCGATTCAAGTGACCTCTCCGCATATTTTCTTTTCTGTCCGAGGGGATTCAAGCTGAATGTACAGAACTTGCAGTTATATGGACACCCTCTGGAAGTGAGCACCGTATCGAAGGTGAATTTGGCTATCTTGGCCCCGTTTTGTACCCAATAGTAATCGTGCCTTCTCAGTGATCTGTCCGGAAAAGCGGCGTCCAGGACTTCCGGAAGTGATCTGTTCTTGTTATGTATTAATATTCCGTTCTCACGAAACGAGAGCCCAAGAATATCTTTACAGGGAACACCTCTAACGAGCTCCCTGATTGTCTCTTCCCCCTCGCCCCTTACGATGAAATCGATATTCGGACATCTCGCGAACAGGGCTTCAACCTCTTCTGTCGCCTTATGTCCTCCGACCACAGTGATAACTTCATCCGGCAATGCGCGGATAAAATCGCAAATCTCGTTAAACTGTGAATCCCAGGTAATGCTTACGCATAAAAGGTCTATCTCTTTATTAATAAATTCGGATAATACTTTGACGTCCCTATATTCCTTTTCGTATCTCAAATCAAGGAGGGTCACCCTTTCAACAAGGTCTTTCATGTTCGTCGCGATGTATTCCAGTCCCGTGGGAGGAAAGACTCCCATCGTTGCCGTGGAATCCTTGAAATTCGGGTACAGGGCAAGTGCATGCTTATATGTCATTCTTTCAGATCTTTCGTTTTGACGTGCGTTTTGAGGAAACGATCAGTTTCAGAAGCACCGTCGGAGGCTATCAATTATCGGCCGACCTGTCAAGATTGAGGAATGAACGGGAGGGACAACACACAAGTTACAACGGAGTTCCACCTTTGCCGGCGAATGAATCGGGCTTGAGGTTTTTTCTGATTCCGGCGGAAAGAATCGTCTTCTTCAGCCGAATCGATTTCGGCGTGATCTCGACCATCTCATCGTCGCGGATGAAGTTAAGGGCTTTTTCTATCGTTATCGGCTTGATAGGCTTCAGGGCCACGGCGTCATCTTTCCCGGCCGCCCTCATATTCGACAGTTTCTTTTCCTTCGCCTGGTTGACGTTAATATCGTTATCCCTGTTGTGCTCTCCGACGATCATTCCCTCGTATCCAGGATCGCCCGGCTTCACGAACAGTCGCCCACGCGCCTCGAGGTTGTAAAGCGCATAGGCTACGGCATTACCCGGCCTGTCGGCGACTATCGAACCGGTGAAACGAGTGTTGAAATCGCCTCTGTACACTTCGAATCCGGCGAAATACGAGTTCATCACGCCGGTCCCCTTCGTGTCGGTGAGAAACTCATCCCGATATCCTATCAGTGCCCTTGAAGGGGCTGAAAATTCGACGCTGACCCGGCCGCTGTCGTCGTGAACCAGGTCCGTCACCCTGGCCTTGCGCAGCGCAAGCTTTTCGGTGACAGCACCAAGGAACTCTTCTTCGCAATCGACTAAAAGGCGTTCGATCGGCTCGAGCCGCTTTCCTTTTTCATATTTGTATATGACATGTGGGCGTCCCACGCAGAATTCGAATCCTTCCCTTCTCATCGTCTCGATCAGGATGGCCATCTGGAACTCTCCGCGTCCTTTCACGATGAAACTGTCACTCTCGCGGTCTTCCTCCATCTGGATTGCGACGTTCATCAGAGTTTCTTTGAAGAGGCGCTCGCGTATCTTCGTAGACTGGACGAAACGTCCTTCCTGGCCGCTGAACGGGGAATCGTTGATCGTGAATCGCATTGAGATCGTCGGCTCATCTATAGTGATGCGTTCCAGTGCTTTTGGATGC
>JAUWMD010000041.1 GCA_030613345.1 Candidatus Krumholzibacteriota bacterium | reverse complement strand
TGGTCGACGACTACTACGCACCCTCCTATCCCGTGCAAGACCTCACCTATCCTACCGAGAGCGAGCACGACGCATTCTGGACCTCGATCTGCTCGAAGGCGGCCGGATTTGACGAGGAACGGGACGTCTACGACACTTACAGGTGGTCGATGGCCCCGTCGATCGAACTGATCGGACAGTACAGAAACATCATATGGGTATACTCGAACCATTCGGCCAACAGGTGGAGCCAGGTGATCGAATTCGTCCCCGAATCCAGGCTGGACATCTCGAGAGACGAGACGCCAAACCTCATATCGCTATTTCTCGGGAAGGGAGGGCACGTCTGGACCTCGGGAAGATCCGACAGGGGCGGAGGCCTCGGCGCGGTCCTGCAGGATGAGAACCAGATCTTCCCTATCGATCTCCGCCGCGAGATAAACGGTCCCGGCAGTACAGACAACAGCGGCATAAGAAGCCTCCCGTACAAGGATTACTGCGTGACGGTGATCGACAAGGTGTCGGGGCGGTTCAGGTCCGACTCCTCGATGCCCTCGAGGACCCTTACCCATCATGACGTGCTGCGGTCCGCGCTGAGGGACGACGATGACCCGGTGACTGCAGGATGCCCCGGCATGCCGGAGACCCTCGCCCTGCGCGACGAGGTGACGGCGGCGGGAAGTTACTTCTGTACCGACTCGACAAGTTCCCCCGGCGGGTTCACATACGTCGAGGTCTACGATCCCGACTACTGGCTGCTGAGGATATCCGCCGTTTCGAGGTACTGCTTCCACCCGTTATATCGTATGCGGGCCGCCTCATCCTCGTCGGTCCTCGACGGGCAGACGGTGGCGATCTGGGTGACCCGCTTCGATGATATCGTCCCCGATACGCCGGGAGGCATCGCCGCCCCCAGTGTCCACTTCGGGTTTCCCCTCTGGTACTTCAGGCACGAGTCGGCCGATTCAATAGCCGACGCCGTGTTCGGGAGGTGGGGAATATGACCCGGATGAAGATACGGGGACTGTCCCTGACCCTTTTCCTCACAGCGGCCTCCCTCCTCGCCGGCTGCTCGGGAGAGGATGTCACCGGCCCGATCCCCGATTATCCCCCGACATGGATCCGGGACAACGTCGTCGTGGTCGACGACGATCCGGGATTAAGGCTTCATGACATCTTCGAGGACGGCCTGATCCTCGAGCGTCTCGGCGGGCGGACCGTCAGCTATGGCGATCTCCTCGCAGGAAGCGAGAGGGGCGGCTACATTCGCTACGTGCATCACGTCGAGGCCGACAGCAATTTCCTCAGGGTAGGGACGAAGCCCGGATTCCTGGTTGACGCGGTCATCATGGGCCATGATCACGGGACGTTCATGATCGGTCCAGGTTCTGCCATCTTCATCGAGTCCACCGGGTGCAGGGAGATGATGACAGCGGGCGGTCCGGGCATCAGCCTCGACGGGATAGTCCTCTACGGCGGGGAGAACGGCTCTCCCGTTGTCGCCATCGAGAGAGGCAGCATCGCCTTCTCGCCCGCGGTCGATATAGGGATCGCCATCTACGGGCGCCGTGTCACGCGGCTCGGGATCTCGCTGGAGGGCGACATGGAGATCGATCTCGACATCCATGCCGACCTGCCGGCGGAGGTACGGCACTCCGGGGTGATAAAGGTCGCGTCCCTCCGGCAGCCGGCCATGATGAATATAGGAAACGTCCCGATACCGGTGGGGCTCGAACTCGATATCTACCTCGACGCCAGGATCGAGGGGAGCACGACCGAGCCGTGCGACGCCGGTTACACGGGAAACCACACGATAAACGCCGGCATCGATTACTCGGGCAGCTGGGAAGAGAACGGCGGCGACGCCGGGATGACCTTCGATCTGCCGGAGATGGCAATCGGACCGATGAGCGATTGCTTGATAAGGATCGCCGTGAGGACCGAGCTGCGCGTTTCGTTCTATTCTGCCTGTACGGCCATCATCGAAATCGCTCCCTGGATAGAAACGGCCTGCGATGCAGAGCAGTTCCCCATCTGGAGGTGGAGCCTCACCGGCGGCCTGTCGATCTCGAGGCGGTTCGAGCCGGGCATCCTCGACCGCCTGATCCCCCGCTGGGAGGCGCCTGCCCTGGCTGACAGCGTCATCCTCGGTTCGGGGCCGTACGAGGCCGCGGACCATATCTTGATAAAAATGTGGGGAAGTCCCGGGACGGCGCGGGGTGAGTTCGACCAGCCGCGCGGGATAGCCGTCGGGCAGCAGGGGCACATCTACGTGACCGACCAGAACAATCACAGGATCGTCGTATTCGACCGCTTCGGCGAGTACCTTTACGAGTGGGGATCGTACGGCTTTTCAGAAGGGATGTTCCTCTTCCCCACCGGGATCGCAGTTGCGGCCGACGGAAGCGTTCTCGTCTCCGATTCCGGCAACCACAGGGTACAGAGGTTCTCGGCCGACGGGACATTCCTCGGCCAGTGGGGTGAGGAGGGAACCGGTGAGGAACAGTTCGTCCAACTCGAGGGTATCGCGGCGGGGCCTGACAGCCTGATCGCCGTCTGCGACAGCGGCACGAGCAGCTTCTCTATATATACCGTCTGTGGCAGGTTCATCGGGCGGTTTCCTTCGGTTCTGGCGCGCGGAGTCGCCTTCGACGCGGCGTCGAACATCTACACGGCCGGCTGCCTGTCGGGCGGCGTTACGAAGTCCGACAGGTCCGGGCAGTACCTCGGCACGCTCGGGCCCGACCTCTGCCTGACCGATCTCGCCGTCGATTCCGGCGGCAACATCTACGTCCTCGACTACGATCTCGACAGGCTCGACATCCTCGATCGATCGGGAAGCGGGGTTTCCAGCATCGGCTCTTCCGGCGACGGGCCGGGCGAGTTCACCCGTCCGGGCGGGGTGGCGCTCTCGCCGGAGGGCTGGGTCTACATCGCCGATACGGCGAATAACCGCATCCAGATCTTCGCGCCGAAATAATACCCGACAGGATCACCAAGATATAAGCGACTTGAACTATCCGATAACATTATGATATAATGCATCTTGCGCATTACGGGGATGTCCGCGGCATTCAGGGTTTAGATGCCTGGATGATAACACTGTCGAGAAGCACTGAACGCCGCCTCTGCGTATCATACCTGTCCGCGTCTCTCGCCTAAAGGAGGGTCCCTTGAAGAACGGTAACCGTCTCGTGATCGTCGCGCTGGCCGCAGCGTTTCTTTTTGTATGGCCGCACCAGTCTACGATGAGCGACACGTCCCAGTACGTGAACAACGAGATCGTGTTCGCCGACGTCGTCGTCGAGATCGAGATCTACGGACTCGGCATGGAAGTTTACACGATGTTCGGGACCTGGGAGATCAGCTGGTCCGACCCGATCGAGGCGCCCGACGGCCACATCGAGATCGAGACCGAGATCGTTTCGATGGACCTCGTGGGTACGGGGATCATCTGTGGCAATCCGGGACTCCCCTCGCCGGGAGGGGTGAGAGGCATCGATCCCGGGATCGATTTCCCCGCCGAAAGTTTCTTCGACGTCTACTTCGAGATCGAGATTCCCGAAAAGTTACCGGGGCAGACCCTTCACAACGCTGTCGCGGATCATATCGTAGGATTCGTGGACGATTTCCCCTCCTATTTCGATCCGTATAACAACCCGGCACCCCTTCCGGAGACACCGCTCCTCGACGAATTCGACACGGAAGTCGGCATGATGAGAATCATCCACACAGAGATGACGCCGTACTACCCTCCAGAAGCGCAAATATTCGTCGACAGGATGAAGGGCTCGGATATCCTCATGCCTTACTCTGAAAACGAGGAGCTCTTCAGGGTATCGGCGGAAGTCTCAGGCCCGTACGAAGTCCTATCCATGGAATTCAGCTACAGGGAGATGGGCAGCCCCGACCCATGGACACCGTTCGCGGTCGACACCGACGGAAGCGCCGAGGGCTGGTCGACGATCGCGGACAAGGGCAACGGCGACGGCTGGTCGGGGTATCTCGACAGATGGACGTTTCCGGCCGAGGGCGAATGGTACGATCTGCAGGTAACGGCGAACACGGTGCGCAACGGTCCGATCAGCGGCATCGGCGGCCCCGTTTTCATCGATCCGATACCGCCCTTCCCGGAATTCGTGGAAATCGATCCTGACTCGGTCGTCTACGCCAAGCCGGGCAGGCTGGTCCTCCTTATCATCCGCTTTCTCAAATATGCCATGCTTCCCCCCAAGGTGAAGATCCAGGTCTTCCCGCTCGGGGTCGATTTCAAGAGACCCCTGACCAGGGTCAACCAGCTGGCGATAGGCAACAGCGACGCCAATGTCGATTCCATGTCGTGTGGGCCGGCCGCGGCGGCGAGCTGCCTGAAATATTTCGCCGACAACGGTCATCCCGAGCTCGACAACCCGGGAGGCGACACATCGAAGCCCGAACAGACGGGCGAGGAGATGGCCGGAGAACTCGGCAGGGCGATGGGAACGAATGCCACCACGGGGACTACGGCCGGCGGCATGGTCTCCGGAATCAACAGCTACCTGCAGTCGCACGGAAAGACCGGATGGACCGTGGAGCACAAGAAGGTCGACGAATACCTCGATATCGGTGACATGTTCGACGAGTTCGAGGCGGACAGCGAGGATGTGATGATGATCGTCCAGAACGTCCTTCCGAACGGGGATACGGTGTCCCACTGTGTGACTCTCGGCTCGAAGGGCTCGACCGTATATGAGACGGAAGAAGGGCCTGTTCAGGCGATGCACGTCTCGTACACGCTCGATTTCATGGATCCGTGGGGCGGGGAAAGTACGGAAAACAACGAGTACAACGTCAGCCACGACGACGACGGCAAGCCCACCCTCGTGGGATACAAGGTCGACGACAGCGCGATGGGCGACGCGCAGATAACGGGGTACGTCAAGGTCTCACCGCCCGCATCCGGCGGCGGAGGCAGCCGCCTGGCGATTCCGGCGGCGCCCGATCCGGGCTGGATCGAGGTCGCCACCGGCGTCCTTCAGGGCGGCGGCATTGTCGACACCTTCTACTGGGACACGACGGGATTCCCCGGCGGCCTCTACCTCCTCGAGGTCGTCTCCGAGACTCCCGACGGTCAGACGTGCAGGGACCTGCGTCTCGCCGGCATACCGGAATACACGGTCGACGCCGATCCTCCGACGCCGGAGACGCCGACAAAGCTGATCGGCAGCTACCCGAACCCGTTCAACCCGATAACGACGATCGAGTTCTATGTAGCCAACGACACGAAGGTCGACATCACAATCTACGACGCGGCGGGCCGGACTGTGAGGCATCTCGTGCGCAGCAGGTTCTACGGCTCGGGAGCGCATCAGGTCAGGTGGAACGGGATCAACGACGGCGGCGTGAGGGTCTCGAGCGGCGTGTATTTTTATAGGTTCGCGGCCGACGGCGTGGAGCTGAGCAGCAAGCTCGTGCTGCTGCGATAATATCAAAAGGGGGACCGGACACGATCCGGTTCCCCTTCGTTTATCTTTGTGATATCTGACTCAGGCTCTGTCCTCGAGGATCATGACGTCGATTATCGTGCCATCGGCAAGGTAGCCCTCCAGCACGGCGGCATCCCTCGCCAGATCGGCGAGCTCGTGCCTGCGCGACGCGGTCAGTTCATCAAGCTCCGCCTGCTCGACCCCGTGCTCGTAGAGGAAATCCATCACGTTTTCCAGGTGCCTCAACTCGACCTTCTCGGCGCCGGCGAGGCCCTCGAGGGTTCTCCCGTACCTCTCGCGCACCTCCTCTGCCGGCTCGATCCTGACCGGATGGGGTTCGAGGAACCTCTCGGCGAAATCAACGATAACGGCGGAGGCTCCCTTGAAGGAGATCCTGTTCATCCCCTCTCCCCCTCTCCCGACGGGCCGATCCTGATGATCGGGCCGGGCAGGTCGTGATCGGCGACCATGCTGTAGAGCCTGTTCAGCGCTCCGAATATCTCGTATATCGCCCTTGCCGGAACGGGTTCGAAGAGCTCGACCTCGAGGCGTGACATCTTTGTAGACATGAAACTGCTCTCGACGTACGAATCCTCCATGTCGTCGAAGACGAACGCCTCGCCGTCCTTGTCGAAACACCTGAGGCCGTCTGCGAAATCGATCAGCCCGTTGAGCCAGAGATGATGGCTGACGCATTCCGAGCCCTCGAGGTCTGCCCTGTAGAGTATCGCGCCGTCGAGGCCGGCACCGGTGAGATCAGCTCCGGAGAGATCTGCTCCCATGAGATTCGCTCCCCTGAGCTCGGCCCCGGAGAGATTCGCGCCGCTGAGGTCGGTCTCCATCAGGTCGGCGCGTGAGAGGTCGGCCCCCTTGAGGTCCGCGTCCGAGAAATCCGCTCCGGCAAGCATCACGCCGCGCATGTCCGCTCCGGCGAGATTTATACCGGAGAGATCCCTGATCTTTATATGGGCCAGGGAGAGATCGGGACGCACGTCGCCGTTCATCTTCCGCCACGCGTTCCACGCGGCGACTCCGTCTCCGAGAACTTCGATATGATAGGGATCCGGCATGGTCAGTATTCCTCCCGGCGGTCGGCAGACCCGCAATATCTCAATACGCCGGAGAAACGGGAATGTTCCCTTACCTGAGAGATTATCCTCCTCGGAAGGGGCCCGCGTCGAGGCTTTATAGTGGAAACACACCAATAAACACTCTTAACTGACGTAATAACACGAAAAAGGCCTGTGCGGTGGAACAAAATCCATTAAATTTATGTATGGATAATAAGGCGGTGGGGGGGCGCCTGTCAGATCCTGTTGCCACGGGTCCGCAGACTACGGAGTTGTTATGTTTTCGAGCCTTCCGGCACCGAAAGGGCGCTGGTGTATATTTTGCTGCGCCCTGTTTCTCACTCTCCCTTCAAATCTTCTATCCGATGATCCCGGACTCAGGGATCCTGATCTTTTCGGAAAAACGACTCGCCTTCAGAGAGCGCCGGTGATCGACGGGTCGTTCGTCCTCAACATCGGACGCCTGCAGATGAACATAACGAACTGGGGATTTGTCGGTTCGCTTCCGAAGAGCCGCTATCCGATGGCCGACGTCCCGTCGGCGCAGTACCCCTCCGGCTCGGGGATCGAGTATCTATACGCGGCCGGCCTCTGGGTCGGCGCCAAGATGAACGGGATACCGGTCGTGACGACAGGCTATCCCGAGACAGAGTTCTATCCCGACAATGATCCAAGAGACGTCCTGTACCTGACTTACGAGGGAGACCCGAGGGGCGGCAGCTTGCCCGGCCCCGCCGACGATGACGGCGACGGTCTTGTCGACGAGGATTTCCTCAACGGGTACGACGATGACGGCGACGGCAGGATCGACGAAGACTTCGCAGCAATCGGTAAGCAGATGTTCTCCTGCCAGTTCTACGACAACCTTCCTCAGAGCCAGACTGTCTGGCCCGAGCATGAGCCGCTTGGCATCCGGGTCCGCCAGAAATCGTTTCAATGGGGTGAGGAGGAGTTCCAGGATTACATAGGAATCAGGTACACGATCGAAAATGTCGGGAACAGGTTCCTGACAGAGGTCTATGTCGGGATCTACGCCGACCTCGACGCCGGTCCCCGCGGATACGGAAGCTACCACCTGGACGATCAGGTCGGTTTCTTCCATGGAGACTGGTGCGCCAGTATCGGGTCCTCCGAGATCCCGATAGAGATACACGTGGCCTACGTCTATGACGGCGACGGCGACGGGGGCCTGACGACGTCATATTTCGGAATCGTCCTCCTCGGCCACTCGACCGATCCCAACGGTGCGAACGGGCTGCCGTATTACCCCTCAACGATGTTCAACGCCTTCAAGACTTTCAGGGGGCTCGCCCCGTTCATCAACGGGGGCGACGCCACAAACGATTACGAGCGTTACGATGTCCTGTCCGCGAGGCAGACCGACGCGAACACCGAGGTCACCGGCGATTACAGGATCCTGCTCAGTTGCGGCCCTTTCTACTATCTCGCACCGGGCGGGTCGTTCTTCGTCGATTTCGCATTTGTCGGCGGCGACTGCCTCGACGACATGCTCGATCATGCAACTACAGCGAAGATGGTATGGGAAGGGATCTGGTACGATCTCGACGGCGATAACAGTACAGGCGTCGACGGCAGGGAATCGCCGCTCATAGGCCCGCTCGAGAATTTCGATCCGGACCCGTGCGACGACGTCGATGAGTTGCTCGATGTCTTCAAAAACGACACGATATGGGCCAACAACGACTGTTTCGTCGAGCTGAGAAGATATGTCTGGCCGACGACATGCTACAGGAAGACGGGCCTCGACCGGACGTCATACGCGACGGGTATGTTCGGCAAGGAACACCAGTTACACTGGGTGACCGAATCGGCCCCGGCGGCACCCAACCTGAGGCTGGTGCCGAGGGACGGGGCAGTCGAGGTCTATTGGGACAATCTCAGCGAGATCACCCCCGACCCGATCTCGATGATGCACGACTTCGAGGGATACCAGATCTGGCGCGCCGACGACTGGCACAGGCCGGCGGGCACGACCGAGAGGACCGGACCGAGGCACGAACTGTGGAGCCTGCTCGAAACGGGAGACCTTCTCAACGGCGTACTTCCCGACAGGGGATTCGAGTACCCCGAATCGGAGGGCGGCTGGGTATACACGCCTCTCGAGGATCTCAAGGACAGGGAAGAGTACTTCGTCAACTTCGAGCTCTCGTTGATGACCTATCCACTCGACACCGTTCCGTGCCCGCCCGGGCTGACCGCCGAGATATGCGACACCCTCGAGGGCATGTTACGGTGGAAACTCGGATTCGAGGGGGGCAAACGGTATTACAGATACATCGACAAAAACGCGAAGAACGGGCTGCCGTACTTCTACGCCGTCGCCTCGTACGACCACAACTTTCTCCGCGGCGATCCGTACGAACCGAACCGGTACAATTCGCCGTCGTCGAACTTCCTCTTCACGAGGGCGAGATCGGACGCGCAGGGCAGCGATGCTTACGTCGGGAAGGAAGTGTACGTGGTACCCAACCCGGTGACGGACGCCGCCATGGAACCCTGGAGCCTCAAGCCGAACAACTCCGACGTGACAGGCTTGAAATGCGAGTTCCGCAACCTGCCGGAATGCCGCTGCACGATCCGTATCTATACCGTGTCCGCCGACCTCGTTCAGGTCATTCACCACGACGGCAGCGGCGGAGTCGGGACCGCAGAGTGGAACCTCTTATCGAGGAACGGTCAGAACGTAACGAGCGGCGTGTACATATTCTGCGTGACGCCGGATAGCAACGAATTCCCCAAAACGATCGGAAAATTCGTTATAATAAGATGATGGACCTGATATGATTCAGACACTGACTGCATACATCGCCAGACGCGCATCCCGCAGGGAGAGTGCCGGACACTTCGGCGCAGTGGTATATCTGCACATCGCCGCCCTCGTCGCGGTCGCCACCGCTCTGCTGGCCGGTTGTTCCGGGTCGGACGTATTCACCGGCGAGATCAGGGGAAACAAACGCCCCACCATCGAGCTTACCAACGGTCCTCTCGAGGGCGACACTACCCGGTACACCGTTCACTTCTTCTGGCTCGGCGAGGATGGGGACGGCTCGATCGTCCATTACGAATTCTGCATGGTCGAGGGAGACCCGATAGGCTTCGACCCGGCCGACACTACCGGTGAGTGGGACCGGACGGTGCTGACCGACAGCGTCTTCACCGTAATCGCCGACGAATACGACAGGAACGTCGAGATCAACAGCTACCTCTACGGCAAGTTCAAGAAAATGCACACCTTCTTCATCAGGGCCGTCGACGACCGGGGGGCTGTCTCAGAGATAGCGTACAGGTCGTTTACCGCCTTCAACCTAGCCCCGCAGATCTACATCAACTATCCAAAGGTGACCAATCCCGAGCTCGGGGCGCAGATGTTGAGCGTGAAGCCCATCTTCAAGTGGTACGGCAAGGATCCGATCGACATGCCGTGGAACTACCAGGAGGTCGACTCGGTAAGGTATCTCTGCACGTTCTACGACTCCGGCATCTTGGACGCCCTCAACAAGTACCCGGGAAACTTCGAGGACATGTGGTGCGATTGGATCTGGTATCACGCCGAAGGCGACTCCGGAAAGCAGGTAATGCTCGGGGGCGACGAATTACTCATAGCGAACATACCGTACATACTCGCCGTTCAGGCGAAGGATGAGGCGGGCGCCGTGTCGTCGATCTTCACCAAGAGTACCAACGTCAGGCATTTCAAGGCGATGCGGCCGACCGGACCGGTTCTTCGCATCAACGAGCCTTTCCTCGGGACGTTCTCCTTTCTCGGCCTCAATTTCAGTCCCGCGCAGGTCGCCGTCCCTCCCGGATTCGAGATGAACTGGACGTGGACGGGCGATGCGAGCAGCTACGGGGGTATCATCCAGTCGTTCAGGTACGGCTGGGATATCGCCGACCTCAACGATCCGACCGAATGGGACGTTTTCCCGAGCCCCCACGTGACATTCATCGGCCCGAAGACGTTCTACGCGGGCATCCACACCCTCTACATCGAATCGACGGATAATCTCGGAATGAAAACGCTCGGCACAATCGAGGTCACGGTAATCCCCGTCGTGATGACCAGAGACCTGCTCTGGGTCGACGACTTCCCCTCGCTCGACTTCTTCCAGCAGATATACGCCTTCCCGACCGAGTCGGAGCATGACGAGTTCTGGACAAACATCTGTATGAAGGTCATGACATTCGACCCCACCATAGACATCTACGACGTCCGTGACAACGGCTTACGCGTCCCCCCCATGGAACTGCTCTTCAAGTACAAGAACATCATCTGGTCCTTCTCGAAAGCTATCAATCTGGAAACGGGAAGCGTGTGGAACCGCGTCGTCTACTTCACGCCGTCGGGCTCGGCGGACATACTCAACCTGAACTTCCTCACTTACTACCTCGCGTTCGGCGGCCACCTGTGGACCGTCGGCGAAGGACATAGAAGCGGTGGCCTCGCCGCCTGCCTCAATAACACCCTCTTCCCGCTCAACATACGCTGCGAGTTCTGGGGACCGAGCACGAACTGCAGCAACACGACAGGCGAGAATACAATGGCATACCGCGACTTCTGCGCGTCGGCCCTCGACAAGGCCGAGGCTCTCTTCAAGACATATTACGGAGTAAGGAGGATCGATTACGACGCGATGCGGTACGCATGGCTCGACGATTCCGATCCTGTGATCGCGGGCATCGAAGGCCTGCCGCACAGGCTTGAGCTCTGGGAGCAAGTCACGCGTCCCGACATGTTCTACGACCCGCTTGATAAAGGCTTCCACTGCATCGAGTACTACGACCCCGAGTATTTCATGCGCTACACCGGCATAGCGTCTCAGTCATGCTTCCACCCGATGTACCGCTCCACGACGATGCACGCTCGTTCGTTAGTCTACAACTCGACTGTCGCGTTCTGGCACACGAGGTACGCCGAGGTCAAAGCGAGCCCGCCGGGCTGCGTCGCCGCTCCGAGCTTGCACATCGGATTCCCCCTCTGGTTCTTCGACCGGGCACAGGTCGATTCGCTGGCGACGGCTGTTTTCAACGTCTGGCAGATCCCTCTCTTCCAGGACTAAACCTTCTCCGACTGACGGAAACGGCCATTCTTCATCAGGCTCTCCGCGCTTAAAAAAATCCTTTATTCCCCGCCGGCAAGGCAGTAGAATGAGCCGGCCGCCAGACAAATGATCGCTTAACCGGGAGGCTGATAATGAAAAAACTGACAGCGATACTGCTCGTGATCTCGATCTCGTTCGCGCTCTACGGCTGCTCGGGCTGGTCGCGGTCGCAGAAAGGCGCGGCTGCGGGTGCCGCCGCCGGCGGCGCCGTCGGCGCTGCGATCGGCCACCAGCACGGGAACACCGCCCTCGGCGCGATCCTGGGCGCTGCGATAGGAGGAGCGGCGGGCGCCTACATCGGCAACTACATGGACAAGCAGGCCGAGGAGATCGAGCGTGATATCGAGGGTGCGAAGGTCGAAAGGGTGGGCGAGGGTATCAAGATCACCTTTGATTCGGGCATCCTGTTCGCCGTCGACAAGTCCGCCCTGCAGGCCGAGGCGAAGGCAAACCTCACGAACCTCGCCGTCATACTGAACAAGTACGAGGATACCGATATCCTCATCGAGGGCCATACCGATTCTACCGGTCCCGAAGACTACAATCTCGAGCTCTCCGATAGACGCGCGAGATCGGTCGCGAATCAGCTCTCGATGGAGCAGATCAACGTCACGCGGTTCACGATCATGGGATACGGCGAGGTGCAGCCGGTCGAGGACAACACCACAACCGCGGGCCGGCAGGCGAACCGCAGGGTCGAGATCGCCATAATGGCGAACGACAAGTTGAAAAATGCCGCGGAGAAAAAGACCGACTAGGTGTTTCAGCGAATATCTGTTGACACCTGCCGCCTGGCCGGTCTAGACTCCAGCCGTATGAAATAGCTTCGGGCATCCCGTCAGGGATGTGAAAGGGAAGAGGGTGAGAATCCCTCGCGGACCCGCCACTGTGATCGGCCTCTGAGCCGCAAGTCAGGATACCTGCCCGGAGCAAATAGTCCCTGGCCCTCTTCGAGGATTGAGAGGAAGGGGAGAGGTAATTTACCCTCCGCCCTCACGCCACGAGGACGGGGGGTTTTTCTTGCCCTCCTGATACGTTCCCCTATTCCGATCATCGAGGACCGCCTGCCCGCGACGGAAAGATTCCGCCGGATCCGCAGGAGGAGAAACTTGCTTCCTCGATCGCCGAAAACTCACCGTGCCCTGTGGTTCGCCGTGCCCTGCCTGGCGGTGGCTATCCTTTCCGCGCCCGCCTCCGGAGGCGACACCTCCTCCGGATCGAAGAAAGGATCCGTCTCCGCCACGTCGAAGAAGAGTTTCGTCGACACCCTCTTCTGGGCGCCGGAGATCCTCGTCGAGGCGGGAAGGATCGGCCACGAGGAGGACATCATGAGCCGGAGCGGCTTCGTCGCGGTCGTGAACCTCTCTGCGCGCCGCCACAGGGCCGAGGACGCCGCCTCTATCCTTTCGCGATCGGTGGGTGTCAGGGTTAGACGCTACGGAGGCCTCGGCTCGTTCGCCACGATGTCGATCCGCGGATCCTCGTCGTCACAGGTCCAGTTCTACCTCGATGGAGTACCGCTCAACGACCCGTACTCCGGGATGA
>JAUWMD010000185.1 GCA_030613345.1 Candidatus Krumholzibacteriota bacterium | reverse complement strand
TCAGGTCGACGAGGAGATTGTTGAAGACCTTCTGGTACTCGATACAATCCTCGCCGTATATCCTGTAGATCTCCTCGTGGATCTTTTCCTCGGGGAAATAGAGCCCCGCGTCGACCATCGACCTGACCGCCGCCTTGATCGACTCGTCCTTCATCCTCATGAAGTCTGTCAGTGTGTTGTCGAGATCGAAGATGATGAGCTTTATCATTGCGCCCTTTCCGCTTGCCCCGGCCTTCCGGCCGGCTATATAGTCAATCCCCGTGAAAGAGAGGAACGAAGAACACGGTCCCCGGGGGGAAGGGCCCACCGGCGAGCCGGGCCTCTTCGGCAGGATGAACAACTGGTTCCTGCTGATCTACGCCTTCGCCTGCTTTCTGATGGCCTCATCCCTCGTAGGGATCCTCTATCTCAACGGGAATGTCGTCCTGTCGGTGATCCTGCCCGGGATACTCGGCTATATCCTTCCCCTGATGATAATTACCAAAAGGTACCGCCTGAGCTTCACCGCCGAGTTCAGGCTGTTCGCTCCGGACACCGTGACGGCGGCGCTCGTGATCGTCATCGCTGCCGCCACCATCTACCCCGTCGACGCGCTTTCATGGCTGTTCAGGCGGGGGCGGCCGGTGGACTCTGATTATATCAACATTCTTCTCGCGTTCAAGCCCAAAGGGACCTGGCACTTCGCCGCAATGGCGCTAGGGCTCGGCATAATAACACCTCTCGGCGAGGAGCTCCTCTACAGGGGCGTGATCCAGAGCATCTTCCACAGGAACATGACCGCGGCCGCCGCCATCCTCCTCTCCGGGCTCGTCTTCGCCGTCTCCCACGGAGTGCTCTACGTCATCCCCGGGGTGACCGTCCTGGGAATCATCCTCGCGTATGTCTTCTACAGGACGGGCGGGCTGACGTACGCCGTGATGATCCACTCGCTCTTCAACCTCTACTCCCTCTACAGGCTCAACGGCCTGAGCGAGGAGACGATACAGGACTTCGAATGGTCGCCGCCAGAGGCCGGCTGGCTTGCCGTCTCGACAATCGTCCTGTTCGCCGCGCTGGCGCTGCTGACCAGGCACACCGCTTCCCGGACATAAAAAGAGAGGGAGGACCCGTGTCCCCCCTCTGTCGTCGATAAATATTCTAACCCCGGGTTATTTGGATGAATAGCCCAGTTGTTTTCCGTAGCTGATCTCGCCGTTGTCTATCCTGATATTGAACCCGCAATCCGGATTGTTACAGACCCAGGCCTTGTAGCGGATCGGCGCACCGTCCCTTCCGTAGTCCGAGAGGGGCAGAAGAACACCATTTTTACATTTTAGACACTTCGTGAAGTCTTCCGACATATTCCCCATCCGGCATCCCCTCCAACCGGATTTCTCACCTCCATCTCCGCGTTAGACACCACCTGAACACGACATCCCTACCTTTGTGGGTACTTATCTTTATGAGTTTCTGATATGCTGTCAAGGGAAAACGAATGTTCTTACGCCCTCCCCCGACTTGAGGTGCGGCGATGATGAGACCCCGCTTTCTGCTCGACGGGATGCTCGGCAGGCTCTGCCGGAAGATGCGGATGCTCGGCTGCGACTGCGAGCTCATCGGCGGGGGAAGGAGCCCGTGGCTACTCCTCGACGCGGAAAAGGCCGGAAGGATAGCCGTCACGGCCGCCACGCGCAGCCTCGACAGGCGCGGCCCGCCGCCCGTGATCCTGCTCAGCGCATCCGCCCCGGAGAGGATCGCCGAGCTCTTCGCCGCGATCGGGGAGATCCCGGCGATCGAGCCGTTCACCCTCTGCCTCGAATGCAACGCCCCCCTCAGCGTTATCTCCCCGGAAGAGGCCGCGCAGCGCATCCCGCCACGTATCGCGCGCGATTTCAGGGAGTTTCACGAGTGTTCGGAGTGCGGCCGGATCTACTGGAAGGGATCCCACTACGACGAGATGGAGAAGCAGGTCGAAGCGATCAAGCAACGCCTGCGCGATGAAGGCCTCCTCAGGTCTTCTGCTCCTTCTTCCTCGCCGCGGGGAAGAGGATGTTGTTGAGGATCAGCCTGTAGCCGGGCGAGTTGGGGTAGAGATCGAGGTCTGTCGGAGGGTCGCCGACGAAATGCTGGTAATCCTCCGGATCATGCCCGCCGAAAAAGGTGAACGTCCCCTTCCCGAAGTTTCCGTGTATGTAGCGGACCTCGTTGCTTCCCCTTACCTCTCCCATCACGAGGATCTTCTTCTTCAGCAGGCTCTTCCTGAACGAAGTCGTCTGCCCCATGAACCCCTTAATCACCGAGACGTGGTTCTGCACGAGCATCGTCGGCACAGGGTCGTGCTTCGCGGAGAACTCGAAGAGCGTGAACCAGTCGTTTCCCTCGCCCCTCGCAGCCGCCTCTATCGTCATGTCGATATCCGAGAACTCGTAGACCATCGGGTTCATCTCGAGGATGAAGCCCTCGAAGGCGAGGCACCTTGCGTAGTCGAGCTTCTCCTGGCAGCCCGGCGTCGTCCCGTCGTGATCGAACTGGCGAGGCACGATGTCGATGCCCCGCGAGGCGAGGGCGAGGTCGACCGTGTCGCACGCAGAGCACATCGCGAAGAGGAAGCCTCCTCCCCGTACATATTCGCGGATCATCTCGGCGACCGCTTTCTTCTCCTCGGAGACCTTGGAGTAACCGAGAGCCTCGGCGATCTCCTCGAAGAGGATCTGCTGCCTGATGTACCACTCGGCGGCGCGGTATCCCCTGTAGAACTTTCCGTACTGGCCGGTGAAATCCTCGTGATGGAGGTGAAGCCAGTCGTAGAGCTGGAGCGTCCCGGCGAGGACCTCGCGGTCATAGACGGTCTTGTAAGGTATCCCGGCATGCTCGAGGGCCATCATCACCGCGTCGTCCCACGGCTGCTTGTTCGGCGGGGCGTAGATCGCTATCTCCGGCGCCTTCTCGAGGAGGACGACCTCCATGTTGGAGACGTCGATCTCCTGGAGTATCGCCGCGATATCCGAGCCTCCGACCCTCTCCATCCTCACGCCGCGGGCCTGCGCCTCGAGGGTTATACCGGCCGTCTCCGGGATGAGGAACGAGCCGCCGCGGTAGTTGAGGAGCCACCGGACATTCCCTCCCCCGGCGAGGATGTGCCAGGCGAGCCCGTACGCCTTGAGGTGGTTGGACTGCGACAGGTCCATCGGTACGAGAAAATCGGCCAGCGCCGCCGCGGGGAGCGCTGTGATGATGATCGCGGCTGTCACTAAACCCCTCAATGTCTTCATGTCTCGTCCACCTCCGCCTGCCGGCCGCCATCGAGGCTTTTCCTCAGCCTCATGTATCTGCTGCGGACCCTGGTCGCCCAGGGATCCTCTCCATACCGCTCGAGAAAGAGCGCGTACCACCGGGCCGACGCCTGCGGGTCCTCCTCCTCGAGGAGAGACGCGAGCGTCTCTACCGCCCGCGGGGCAGCCCTGCTCAGCGCGTAGCCCTCGGCGATCTTCTCCAGCATCGCGACCGATTCCTCCCGCCTCCCGGCCCTCTCGAGCAGGAGGGCGCTCTCGTAGAATACCTCGGGGGCCAGCGGAGAATCGGGGTATTTCACCGCGGCGGCGGCGAGCGAATCAGCCGCCTCGCCATACCTGCCGCTTCCTCCCGCAGCCATCGCCGACGCGAAAGCGGCGAGGACGGCTGGATCCTCCTTCTCCGCCCTGCGGATCAGGACGGCCGTCGCGAGGGCGTCGTTCGCCCACTTGCTCCACGGCGCCTCGGCGGCGACCCCGGAGAGTACCCTGGCCGCCTCCTCGAACTCTCCCCTGTGGAAGAGGACCATCCCCCTGCCGTACTTTCCCGTGGGAACGAGCGTGGAGTCGGGAGACGCGGCGAGCGCGTCGAACCGCTTCATCGCCTCTTCCCAGCGGCGCGAGAGGACGAGGGCTTCGAGGCGTATGGCCTGCGCCTGGCGGGCCGTCCTCGGGTGACGCCACGCCTTCGAATCGACCGCACGCAGGGCCGCGTCGGGATCGTGCAGATGATCGAGCGACACCCTCGCCTTTATCAGCAGGGCCTTTTCCGAGTACGGCCGGCCGCTCTTGTGGGATATCGTGCTGTCCGCCATTACCACGGCCCTCTCCGCCGCCTCCCGCTCGCCGGGGCCGCCGCGCCCTGCGGCGAGCTCTGCATGCACCGCTCCCTCGAGGAGGATCCTCGGCGCCCGTGGAGACTCACCGTACTTGCGCACAAAGAGTGCAGATGCCCTGTCGAGGTATTCCTCGAACACAGGCTCCCCAAAATTCCCGCCGAGCGAGTAGAGGCGCAGCACAAATGAGTAGAGGTCCCTCTCCGGCACCTTTCCCGAGTCCGCAAGAAGCAGGTAGTGCGATGCGGCCCTGTAGTCTTCGCTCTCGACGAGCAGTGCCGCGTGCAGTGTGTGGAAAAAGATCGCGTTCCTCCTGCCATGCACGGCGAAGGAATCGGCCGCCGCGACGAGCTCCGGGGGGGAGCCGGCGTCCCTGAACGACGATATCGCCCCTGCCGCCCGGCCGAGGTCGGGCGTCTTCTCCATCTCGAACCCGGAGAGCGCCTCCATGAACGCCCCGCGGTCGTTCCCCCTCGTCCTTTCCATCCTCACTATCTCGGCGGTCAGCCGCTTGTAGTGCTTCTCGAACCTGCGCGCTTCCTTCAGCGTCTGTATCGCCCGGTCGAACATCCCCGCGTTCCATTCCACCCGCGAGACCTGCATGTACCGCGGCACGTCCCTCTCGCTGTCGCCGAGGACCGAATGCCATGCCGCGACCGCTTTGTCGGACATACCCATCTCGAGATATGCCGTGCCGAGCATCTCGGCAAGCGTGTAATCGCCCGGCCATCTCTCCCTCGCTTCCTCGAGGAACTGCGACGCCGTAATGAACATCCCTTCAGCCTCGTAGCACTGCGCCAGCCAGATGGTCTCCTGGTAGCGCCCGGGATACCTCGCGAGGATCTCTCTGAGGGGGATTATCGCATCGACGTGACGCCCGCGCGTCATCGCGGAGATCACCTGCCTGCGCATCGCGGCCGTACGCTCGTCGAGCCCGTCCTCCCCTCCCGAAAGCCCGCCGGAAAGGCCGAGCACAAGCGCGAAAAGAAGGAGTGCGGATACAGCTCTCCTGGTCACCTGCTCTCCCTCGCTTTCCCCGACAGCGCCCTGAAGTAGAGCCTGTTGAGCTCCTCGTATTCGGCGGGGCCCTTTCCCCTCATGGCGCGCCTGATCCGATCAAGAAGGAGCTCTCTCTCGTCGGGCGCGTACGTCCCGGGGCCCCGGTCTACCGCGCGGCGATCCCGGCCGGGGCGGCTCTCCCGGCGCCTG
>JAUWMD010000135.1 GCA_030613345.1 Candidatus Krumholzibacteriota bacterium | reverse complement strand
GAGCTTGTGAAGCATCGTCTCCGCACCGCCGGTAGAGGTGCCCGTTATCAGGTGTGTTACGGAGATCCTGTCTCCCGGACCGTTCCTCGAAATGCCTTGCTCCCTGGCCGCGATCATTCCGGGCTACCTCCTGCCTTTCCTGATTATTCAGATCCGGAGAGCACATTGGACCGCATTGATCCGGTAAATCTTATTCGACGTGTAGCTGACCGGGCAAGAATAATCTGCAAACGGCCGGGTATTGCCTGAGCAGCCGAAATCGCTTGTCCGCCCGCCCTGCATAAAGTATTATCAGGCTTTGCGGAATGCGGCATTTCGCCCTGGAAGAACTACATGCGTGAACTTCTTTTCTTTCTCGAGGCATTACTGCTCTCGTTCCTTATGACGGGGGCGATACTGCGTTACTCGCTCCGCCGGTCCCTGCTGGACATGCCGACGGACCGCGGCTCTCACGAGGTGCCCAAACCGCGTCTCGGCGGGGTCGCGATCGTGCTCGCGTTCTTTCTGACCATGTTCACTGCCAGGCTGGCGGGATTCGATCCGCTGCCGGGCGTTGATTCGAAGGTCGGGATCTTCGGGGCGGCGGCGATGATAGCCGCGGTAGGGCTCATCGACGACCTCCGGGGTCTCGACGCAAAGCTTAAACTGGCCGCACAGCTGACAGCCGCCGGAGCAGTCATAGCATCCGGCGTAGTCCTCGAGGAATTCAGGATCCCCCTTCTCGGGACGGTACCGCTCGGCCCGGCGGCGATCCCGCTCACGGTCCTCTGGATAACGGCAATCGTCAATTTCTACAATTTCATCGACGGGCTCGACGGGCTGGCGGCGGGCGTCGGCATGATAGCCGCCGTATTCCTCGTGCTGCTCGGCTTCGCGGCGGGAGATCCGGCCTTCGGACTGGTATATGCGGCCATCGCCGGCGTGCTGTTCGGATTCCTCCGCTATAATTTCCCCCCTGCCAGGATATTCATGGGAGACAGCGGGTCCACCTTCATCGGATTCATCTTCGCCGTACTTTCGATTGCGGGCGCACGCCACGGCGTCCCGGCATTCGTAACGATACTCCTGATGGGAGGGGTCTTCGGGGACGCGGCTCTTACACTGGCGAGAAGGGTGATACAGAGAAAGAAGATCTTCGCCGCACACAGGACGCACTACTACCAGAGGCTGACGGACCTCGGTCTTTCTCACAAGCAGGTCGCTCTTCTCGAGTATTTCATCGCGGCACTGCTCGGCGGGAGCGCGTTTCTCCTGGTAAGCGGCGAGAACGAGTTCATCTCCGGCCTTGCTGTCATCTGGACAGGTTTCTTTCTCTGGGCCGTCTTCAAGATCAGGAAGTTGGAAAAGGGTGGGGAAGCGGGGAGCGCGAGGCGGATATTCGCCTCGGCTCTCACCGACCTCGTACTGATCGGCGGGAGCTACGTCCTCAGCTACATGATCCGCCTCAACTTCAGCTTCCCGGAGGCGGAGACCCGGACTATGATAGTCAGCTTTCCCATAGTCATCGTGATCAGGACGGCCGTCTTTTATTACTACGGGCTTTACAAGGCCGTCTGGCGATATACGACATTCGACGACATAGTGAGGATATTCAGGGCGGTCACCGTGGGTTCGGTGATCATGGTGGTCCTCTTCACATTCCTGTTCAGGTTCGAATCGTTCCCCCGCTCGGCCTTCCTCATAGACCTGTTCATCCTGACCGTGTTCATGGCGGGAGCGAGGGTGGCCACCCGCTGGTTCCACGAGCTTCCCGCGCACGAGGAGGTCGAAGGCCGGAGGGTCGTCATCGGCGAGACGGGCCATGTCGCAGAGGCCGTTCTCCACCAGGTCAAGCAGACGAAAGGCCTGCACCCGGTCGGCTGGCTCGACGACAGGCGTTCGATGCACGGGAGAATGATCCACGGTATTCCCGTCCTCGGGAGCATGGGGGAGATCGAGAGCATCGCCGCCCACCACGGTGTCGACGAGATCGTGATCTCGTCCTCTTACGCGGGCAGGGTGCCTCCGGAAAGATTCGACCAGCTGGAGCGCTACGGCGTTCCCGTCAGGATCCTCGGAGACCCCTCCGAGGCGGTCGGCAGCGGCCCCGCGAAAATCGGGCCGTTCGACGGGATGAAAGTCGTGGCCGCCGGCAACGGGCCGGTCGTGAGGACCTCTCCCGTGAGGTTCGGCCGGTCGGCGAGCCTGTCGGTGATAACCGACGATCTTTTCATAGTGAGGGAGAGCTCGGCATGGCTCCAGCCGCCCGACGGGGCTTATCTCGGTCTGCTCGAGGATCGCCTCTCCACCATCAGGCTCGTTGGGGAGATCTCGCCCGACGTGATGATAGTCGATTTCGACATGACGGTGCGGGAGCTGTCGAATCCGCTCGACGCTTATATACGCAAGGTCGTTCTGCCCCTGGAGAGGCTGGCCGCCGCAGCTGCCTCGGCAGGCTCGAGGCTGGTCGAGATCAGCCGCGGTGGGGGGCATCGGGACGACGATGTGAGGCGTGCGTCACTGCTCGGTGAAGCGGTCGTACGAAGCCTGTTCCGTGGCAGGGAAGAGAAGCTCGTGATAATCCGCACCGAGGGAGCCGTCGGCACGGCCGCGCTGTTGCATGCCGCGGGAAACCTGTCCGGAGAGATGGGAATGGTCTGGGAAGCGCGCGCAGCGGAGGATAGCGGTGAAATCGGGCTGAAGCGAGTCGATACTGACTCCATACCCGAGGGAGTCTCCGGTGTGCTGATGGAGATATCGAGGGCCCTGACCGGAGGGAAGACGGAGAAGATATCGGGTATCCTCGTCGAATTCACGAGAGGCAGCGGGGTGGAGGAACATGAAAGGGGCTGAGTGCCGTCCGGCCGTTGACCGTTTGCGGCAGGCGACACTGATCTTTTTCGGCATATTCATCTTCACGTCGACCTTCTCGATCGCCGCGAACCAGATCTCTCTCAGTATCACCGTGCTTCTCTGGACGGCGCTCTGTGTACTCGATCGATCCTGCAGACCGGGAAGGCTGTTGCTTGCCCTTCCCCTTGCGGCGTTCATACTTGCCTCGATCATCTCTTCACTTCTCTCCGGCGATCCGGCCGCGGCCTTCGGGAATCTGAAAAACTATCTGCTGTTTGTCACCGTCTGGCTCGCTGCGTCGCTGGCGGCCGATGAATCGGTCCGAAGCAGGGTCTACGGCGTCCTGCTCGTTTCGGGGACGGGCTCTGCCGTCTACGGTGTGGTCATTTATTTCCTCGGGATGGGGAGGGGCGGTCTGGAGAGGACGCCCGGTTCATTCTCGAACGAGATGACGTTCGGCGGGATCATGATGCTGCTCCTGTCTCTCTACTCGGCGGTGTCGATCGCCGGAGGGATATCACGAAGACTGAGGGTCTTCTCGATGATCGCGGCGGCCACGGCCTCCGCATCCCTTCTGCTTACGCAGACCCGGTCGTCATGGCTCGCCATGTTCGTTTCAGGCATCGTAATAATCGTCGTCTTGCGAAGACGCTGGATCCCCGTTTATCTGGTCGTCGTCGCCGCGTGGTTGATGCTGGCGCCCGGAGCGTACCGCGACAGGATAGCGACCATCTGGGACTTTCAGTTCAGGACGAACATCCAGAGGATCAACCTCGTCAAGGGCGGGATCTCGATATTCAGGGAGCACCCGGTCATCGGCACGGGACCTGCAGACCTCTCCGATATATACAGGGAGCACATGCCGCCGGAGGCTGTCCATGTGTACGGCCACATGCATAATATCTTCCTTCATGTGGCTGTGACGCTCGGGACGGTCGGGCTTGTTGCCTTCGTCTGGCTGATCGCCGCGATGTTCAGGATCGTGGGAAGGAACCTGCGGCTCGACCTGCCACCGCCCGAGAGAGCCCTCACTGCCGGATCCCTCGGCGCGATGACGGGTTTCATCGTCAACGGGATGTTCGACTGGAACTTCGGCGACGCCGAAGTTCTGACGATGATGTTGATAATAGTCGGATTGAACGCGGCCGTATACAGGGAGCGGCGGCGCCGGATTATTCGCGGCGCCACTTGACCCGCGGTCTCAAGGACGTGTATATTAGCCGACATGAAAAAGATCTGGTACCTGATTGTCTCGATGCGGCCCAAACAGTGGACCAAGAACATGGTCCTCTTTGCCGGCATCGTCTTCTCGAAGAGATTCACCGATCCCGAGCTCGTCCGTCTGAGTTTCTACGGTTTCGTCGTGTTCTGCGCCCTCTCCGGTGCGATTTACATACTCAATGACATATTCGACCGTGACAGGGACAGGGAGCATCCGAAGAAGGCGGCGCGCCCGATAGCGGCCGGCAGGGTCAGCCCTCGATTCGCGGCCGGTTTTGCCGTTCTCCTGATAGCGGCGCTGCTTCCCGTGTCGTGGGTTCTCGGGAGCGAGTTCTTTCTTCTCGCGGCGGTGTTCGTCGGGGTCAACCTTGCCTACTCGCTGGTCTTCCGCAATGTAGTGATACTAGACGTCATCGCGATCTCGTTCAGCTTTCTGATCAGGGCGGCTGCGGGAGTGGCGGTGCTCCACCCAGTGATACCCGACCTCGAGTTTTCGCCGTGGCTGTGGATATGTACGCTGTTCCTGTCTCTCTTCCTCGCGATCTGCAAGAGAAGGAACGAGATCACCAATCTCGTCTCGGCGGGCGATCACCGCATGTCACTGAAGGATTATTCCGTGACTCTGCTCGACCAGCTTGTCAGCCTTTCTGCCACGGCCTCGATCATCTCGTACTCGATATACACGGTCTGGCCGTCGACGGTCCTGAAGTTCGATACGATGGACCTCGTGTATACGATACCATTCGTCGTCTTCGGGATCATGAGGTATCTCTATCTCGTATACAGCAGGCAAGAGGGAGGCGATCCGTCGGGCGTCCTGCTGACCGAGAAAGCAATAATCATCGACGTGTTCCTCTGGTTCGCAGCGGTAGTATATATAATCGTCCGGTGAGGCGATCGTCCTGTGACGATAGTCTCCGCCGGGAGAGGTGGTTTTTGAATGTCAAAGGTAGCGGTTCTCAGGACGACCCCGGAAACGATCATTGACGATTATCACCGCCTCATGGATATGGCTGGTGCCGGGGATGTCCTCAAGGCCGAGAGGGACCTGCTGATCAAGCTCAACCTCTCGTGGACGAAGTACTTTCCCGCCTGCTCGAGCCAGCCGTGGCAGCTCGAGGGGGTAGTGAAGGATCTTCTAGGTCGGGGATACACGGGGGAGTCGATCATTCCCGTCGAGAACAGGACGGTCGTTACCAACCCGAGAAAGGGCGCAGTAAACAATCTCTGGATGCCGATCCTCGACAGGTACGGGCTGCCCTTCATCCCGCTTACCGAGGTAGAATGGACGGTCTACGAGTTCCGCTCCGAACTGCTCAAGCTCGGCGAGATATTCCCCGAGGGGATAGAGATCCCGAAAATGTACATCGGAAAAGATGTGCTGCACCTCCCGACGGTAAAGACCCACGGCCACTCGACGACGACTGGAGCGATCAAGAACTCGTTCGGCGGCCTGCTCAAGGAGGTCAGGCATTACGCCCACAAGTATATGCACGAGGTCCTCGTCGACCTGCTGCTGATGCAGCGCGAGCTCCATCCCAACATCTTCGCGGTGATGGACGGGACGGTCTGCGGTGACGGGGCGGGTCCGAGGACGATGGATCTGTACGAGGGCGACCTGATCCTCGCGAGCGCTGACTCGGTCGCCATCGACGCAGTGGCGGCGAAGATCATGGGATTCGACCCGATGTCGATCGATTATCTCCGTTGGTCGACGGAGAGGGGCCTTGGCGAGGCAAGGATCAAAAATCTCGAGATCGTCGGCGAGGATATCGAAGAGCTCGACTTCGAATTCCGGGTGAAGAAGAGCCTCGTCATCTGGGGTGACCAGATGCTCAGGAAGGGACCGCTCCGGTTCCTCGAGAAGGCCGCCCTTCATTCACCCCTCTTCGTATGGGCTCCGATGGCGAGTAACATATACCACGACCTCTTCTGGTACCCGACCGTGGGCCGCTCGAAGATCAGGAAGTTCAGAAAGACAAAGTGGGGCGACCTGTGGGAGAACTACCGGGACTTCACCTGAGCCCGCGGCTTCACCCGGGCCGGGGATCTCTGCCGGGACTGCCCGAGGAGGCCTGTCGATGACCGCCGAAAGCATCACGGTCAGATGCTCCGCCAAGATCAACCTCTATCTCGACGTGATCCGCAGGCGAGACGACGGATACCATGATATAGAGACCGTGTTTCAGCCAGTGACCCTTTTCGACATCATACGTATAGAGCCGGCCGCCGGCAGTATCACGTTGACGGGCGATGATCCCGGCATCAGCTGGGACAGTTCAAACCTCTGCTGGAAAGCAGCCGACCTGATCCTCGGGGAGGACGGGGAAGGGAGGGGGGTATCGATCAGTGTCCGGAAGAGCATACCTGCGGGGGCGGGGCTCGGAGGCGGCAGCTCGGACGCCGCAGGGGTCCTCACAGGGGTGAACGAGCTGTTCGGCCTCGGGATCGACGGGCCGCGCATGATGAAGACGGCCCTCGAGATCGGCTCCGACGTTCCATTTTTCCTGTTCGGATCGCCGGCAATCGGGAGGGGACGGGGTGAATTGCTCGAGAAGATAAACGGGCTCGATGCAGGAACTATACTGATCGTAAAGCCGGATATAAACATTTCCACCAGGTGGGCTTTCCAAAATCCTAATTTAATATTGACAAGGTCAGGGGGTGGTCATAGACTTAATCGTCTGCTGGGGGGATTGAGGGGTTTTCCGGATATCGCTCTCGAGACCAGCAACAGTTTGCAGGAAGTTGTTGTCGGGGAGTATCCGGAGGTCGGCCGCATTCTGGTTCTCCTGGAGCGCGAAGGGGCGAGACTGAGTTCGCTGAGCGGAAGCGGGTCTGCATGTTTCGCGCTTTACGAAGACGACACGACGGCGTTAAGGGTGAGGGACCTGATGCTCGGCGAAGGTCATTCCGCCTGGATCGTATATCCCGCCGGACGGGCACTGGAACTCCTCGAAAGGGAGTAAGCAAGAATTCAGGGGGGGCACATGAAGATAAGCGAGATCAGGATTTCACTTCGAGACGACAACAAACTGAAGGCTTTTGC
>JAUWMD010000278.1 GCA_030613345.1 Candidatus Krumholzibacteriota bacterium | reverse complement strand
GCCGGCGCCGGTCAGCATCTCGTACAGCACGACACCGAAGGCCCAGATGGCCGCCCGCCGGTCCACCGCGTGGCCCTTCGCCTGCTCCGGGCTCATGTAGGCGGCCGTTCCGAGAGTGCTTCCCTCCATTGTAAGTCTTGTGCTGCCCGCGAGCTTGGCCAGGCCGAAGTCGATTATCTCCGCTCGCCCATCCTTCGTTATGAGGATGTTCGAGGGCTTGATGTCCCTGTGGACGATCCCCTTCTCATGGGCCCTGGCGAGGCCGGACGCCACCTGACATGCTATATCGAGCGTCTGGTCGACACCGACGTCTCCCCTGTCGAGCAGAGAGTGCAGGGACTCCGCCTCGTAGTATGCCATCACGATGAAGGTCATCCCGTCGGAGGTCTCGTCTATCTCGTAAATGGTACCGACATTGGGGTGGTTGAGTGCCGAAGCCGCCTTCGCCTCATGGACGAACCGGCTTGCCGCCTCCTCGCTACTGCTCAGGTGCGGCGGCAGGAACTTGACGGCGACGAAGCGGTCGAGTTTCAGGTCGCGGGCCTTGTAGACCACACCCATGCCGCCCTCGCCGAGCTTCTCGAGGATCCTGTAGTGGGATATCGTCTCGCCGATCATTTCTCTTCTATCCTCTCAGTGCCGTCAGTCTCGCCTTCGCGTCCACGGGCTGCGGAAGTCCCTCGTCCGCCTGCGACCACATCTTAAGAAATTTTTCGTATTCACGCCGTGCGTCGGCGGGCCGCTCCAGCTCCTCGTAAAGCTTGCCGAGCTCGTAGTGGGAAAGGGCATGACCGCCGAATATGCGTAGAATCTCTTCATGAACTTCCGCAGCTTTTTCTGTCTGACCGGCCAGGCGATAGGCGCTTGCCAGCATTGTAAGATACTCTATATGGATCAGGCCCAATGTATTGATTCCGACATGATTCCATGACTCCAGAGCTTCTGAGGCGGCTCTATGATCGTTCGCCGTAAGGGCAATCGCCGTTTCTATCTCGAACGCATGGACGTGCAGGAAAAATCCTCTCGTCTCAGCCCATTCATGGAGTTGCGCAGCGGCCTTCCTTGCTTCTTCGACATCGCCGGCGGCTGAAAGCAGGTTTCCCCGTATATTGAGCGCATGCACCTGCATCCCGACTTTATCGCTCCGGGACATTTCCCGGACCATCGCAGAGGCTTTTTCCGTCTGTCCGACAGCGACATACAGCCTGCCGATGAAATACAGGCTGACAGGATTTTCTCCGGCGCTCTCCAGGTATTCATCACAGACACGCATTACATCCCTGTAACGTCCCGCCTCCAGATAAAGCATGGCAAGGGTTACTGCTCCATATCGCGGGAGAACCAATCTTCTCCGCTCATGTTCCGGCAACGATTCGTCCTTAAGGATCCGTTCAAAGTCAGCGATTGCTCTTTTCAGATGTCCGGCATGGTATGCGCAAACGGCATAATTAAATTCTCCCCAGTCGGGATCTATCTCTAGTGCCTTGCGATAGGCCGCCTCAGCGCTGTCCGGATGACCCAAGGCGAGGTATCTCAACGCCAGTTCATCCCAGGCGTTGGCGTTTTCGGGATTTTTATCGATATAGACGAGTGTTGCGCGAAATGCCTCATCGATGCGTCCGAGAGATGCCAGCGCATTGAGGTAAGCAGGCCCTCCGATGTATTTATCGTCCGGGAAGAGCCGCAGCCCTTTCTCGGTCATCGTGACTGTTTCTTCCGACAGTCCCCAGAAATATGACCTTTCACTCAGGTTATATATCGCTTCACGGTCATCGGGCCATCTCTCGTGGATCTCTCTCAATACGGCGATCTCCTCGCTCACTCGATAATCGATACTGTACCGCAGTGCATCAAGCCACATCCTGTCCTTGATCCCCAGTCGGGCATGGTACTTCCAGGCAAGGCCGGCATAACGTTTTGCTTCGCCTATGTTAAGCCCTATCCGTGACGTTACCCCGAAATGCAGCCGGGATATGCCCAGATAGGCCAGGGCAAAGCTCGAATCGATTGCAATCGCCTGTTCGTATTCCCTGATTGCTTCTTCCGTGCGCCACTGTCTCCGCAACAGTCTACCGCTTATGTAATGCTGGTATGCGGGAGACTTGTCCGTGGTGATCTGCTCGACCGGCACTTGCTCGATCGGCTCTTCGATGCCGGAGTATCTGGCGATCAGGGGAAGCACGGCGCCGACAATCTCGTTGGCCAGAGTACTCATCTCGTCAGATTCCACCCTTTTTGCGCCGATGCTCTGCCCGGTCTGCACGTCCACTAGTCGCCAGGTGATGAACCGCTCATCGCCGAGAGTCCCGATACGACCGGTAAGCACGTATGTCGCCCCGGATTTCCTCGCTATCTCGAGCACCTGCCCCTCTTGGATGGGACCGTTCGCCGAATCAAAAAGACGACGCCTGAGGTCCTGCACATATTCAGAGCTCTGAATGCGTATGGGAGACGACTCGACCAGGCCGATGTAGACAAGTTCCGTGACTCCAGCCGAGAAAGCGGGATCTTCCTGCACAGTCAGATAGCGAAAATCCATCACCGCGAGCGAGAGTTCTTCAGTTGACACCACTTCTCTTTGACGACTCATGTACAGAGAAGTCAGGATTACCGTAATGCAGACAACGGCGATTATGACAATACCGGCTTGCCATTTTATCTTTGATCCGCCAGCACGCCGTTGACCGGATCTCTTCGTACCAGACGAATCCCTCGAACGCTCTTTCAGGGCGTTGATTTCGGCCTTCATATCCTCGATCGACTGATACCTCCCGGCCAGATCTTTGCTTTGAGCCCTGTCAACAATCGTCTGGCATTCACGAGGCAGATCGCTTCTGTAATCCGACAGGGGGCTGGGATCTTCGTGCACGATCTCGTAAACAAGCGCCGCCTCGTGCTCACCCTTGAACGGCGGACTGCCCGCGAGCATCTCGTAGAGGATCACGCCGAGAGAGAAGATGTCGCTGCGGTAGTCGACATCCTTCCCCAGCGCCTGCTCGGGGCTCATGTACGCAGCCGTACCGACCGTGCTGCCCTCTTTTGTGAGCCTGGTCTTCCCCGCGAGCTTCGCCAGCCCGAAATCTA
>JAUWMD010000229.1 GCA_030613345.1 Candidatus Krumholzibacteriota bacterium | reverse complement strand
TCATCGACCTGGTGAAACGCCGCATCAGTGTCGCGCGAGAGTGGGAGAAGGTCCTCCAGGAATACTAGGACCCGACATTCCTTGCGCCGGCGAACATCATAGAACCCGAATCATCACTGATTTTTATTGACTGGATTTCCTGCTCGACTAGAATTCGATCAGCCGGGCATCATGCTGTGTATCGCATCTCAATGACATTTCCAAAACTGTAAGGAGGGGCGGTCATGCTCGATCTCTTTGCGAAAAGCTGGTGGGTGTACGTCATCAGGGGCGTCCTGGCGCTGATTTTCGGGCTTTACGCCTGGTTCATTCCCGGAGTCGCGATGAAGGTCCTGCTCATGTTCTTCGGCATATTTGTTTTTATCGAGGGAATAGTGGCCATCGTCGGTTCGATAGCAGGAAGAAAATACAGCGACGTCTGGTGGCTTGTTCTTCTCGAGGGGATAGCGGGTCTTGTTATCGGCCTGATGACCTTGACCCGCCCCGAATTTGTGGCGACGTTGATAATCATATTCATCGCACTGTGGGCCATATGGGGTGGGCTGTTCAGGATAATCGTCGCGATAAGGTTGCGAAAGGAGCTCGACAGTGAATGGCTCCTCGTCTTCGGAGGGATCGTCTCGATGCTCTTCGGGCTCATGCTGTTCAAGCACCCCGGAGCAGGTATACTTGCTGTTTCCTGGCTGATCGGGTTCTTCGCGAGCATGTCAGGTGTACTCCTCATCACATTCGGCATCAAGGCGAAGAAATTTCAGAAGGAGACCGGATCGGCAGGCTGAGTTTCAGGAAATTGAAAGGATGCTGATCGCGGGGATCTAGACGACTATGATCTCGTCGTTATCGTGGATTGTCGCTGTCCGTGTCATCGATGTTACGGCGAGGCCGCCGACCTGTACGGCGATGGCTTCGCCGTCCGTTTCTCTTACGTCGATGTGAACCCTCGAGAGTTTGTCCGTTTCGGGGCCCTGTTCCATCACTGCGGCCTGCGGGGTGATCACGCCGTGCCTCAGCATGTAGGCCGCGATGCTCGACCCGCCGGCCCCCGAGCCCAGATCTTCCCACATTCCCATAGCCGGCGAGAAATGACGTGAGTAACAGATACAATCGTTGTTGAGGGAATCTGTGGTGAAAACATCGGTCGTCTGCACGCCGAGTCGTAGATTGAGCAGTTTGAGTTTGATAAGATCGGGGTGCATCGATATGAGCGTTCCCGACCTGTGTACGGGTATGACAAGCTGATATACGCCGTTGAATACTATCTCGACCGGAAGGCCGGTCATCGCTATTTCGCCCTCGGAGATTCCGAGCGTTGATGCGATCTCCGATATGGCGGCATCGACCGGGACGAACTGTTCGATAGATCGGTGGATCATGATCCTCTTCAGTGCGCCGGACACACCGCCGGAGTTGAGAGGTGTCGAATCAGGCCCGCCCGATCCGTAACTGTCATCCCCCTCCTTAAAGTGAAAATCGACAGTCATCAAGCCGGCGTTCGTCTCGATCGATTTCGTGGTGATACCGTCGCAGAGTGTGACGATGCCCTCTTCGGCGAGCGCGAAACAGGTGGCGATCATAGCGTGACCGCTGAAATCGTATTCGCTGCTCGGCGTGTAGAACTTGACCCTGTAGTCGGCATCGGCCACATGGGGCCTCGTTACGTAGGTCGACTCGAGGATGTTCATCTCCGCCGCCACCCGCTGCATCTCTTCCGGGGACAGCCCTTCAGCGCCGGTAGCGACGAGCGCAGGATTGCCGCAGAACGGGGAGGTGGAGAAAACGTCTATCTGTTTGAGTATCAGTTCTTTCATTTCAGCGAACCTTTTACCCGAATCAAAATAATTTATGCATAAACGATACCAGAGCCTGTCGCCCCAGCTGAAAATCCTTACAGATTGTCCCGGTGTGGTGTATGATGTCACACGGTCATACAAGTCATATTCGAAGGAGGAGGACATGGGAATCAGCTGTGCTCGTCCAACCGGCGGACCCGTGGGAGAGCCCGCTGAGGAGAAAAATGAAGATACGGCAACAGTGGAAAAGGAGGTGAGGCCGATGGTATCAGTCGGAAAGAAAGCCCCCGACTTCACGGCTCCGGCCTATCACAAGGGTGAATTCACAAGCGTCCAGCTTTCCGATTTCCTCGGGAAGTGGGTCATACTCTGCTTCTATCCGGGCGATTTCACATTCGTCTGAGCTACCGAACTGTCGGCGGTCGCCGACGCGTTCCCTGAATTCCAGAAGCTCGGGGTCGAGGTGCTCTCGATGAGCGTGGACAGCATGTTTGTCCACAAGATGTGGAACGACAAAGAGCTGTCGAAGATGGTCGATGGCGGCGTTCCCTTCCCGATGCTCTCCGATGCGGGGGGCAAGGTTGGAAGGGTATACGGCGTCTACGACGAGGATGCAGGAGTGGAGAACAGGGGAAGATTTCTCATCGATCCGGACGGTGTTATCCAGGGCTTCGAAGTGCTGACGCCTCCGGTCGGACGCAACGTCGCCGAGACAATAAGGCAGATCCAGGCCTTCCAACTCGTCAGGGAGAGTGCGGGCGCAGAGGCGACGCCATCGGGCTGGAAGCCGGGCAAGATGACCTTGAAACCCGGACCCGATCTCGTAGGTAAGGTCTGGGAGGTCTGGAAGACGGATATGGCCCGCGACTGATCGTATGAAAGAAAGAAAAGATCATCACATGACCCCGGAGGAGTTCAGGCGCCGGGGTCATGCTGTCATCGACTGGATCGCTGATTACCAGAAACGTATCGAATCCTTCCCCGTCCTCTCCCGCTCGAAACCCGGCGAGCTTCGTGCGGCCCTACCCGAAGAGCCTCCGGAGACCGGAGAGGATTTCGATGCGGTCATGAGAGACCTCGACGAGCTGATCCTTCCCGGGATCACACACTGGCAGTCTCCGAACTTCTTCGCCTATTTCCCCGCGAACGCATCCGGCCCTTCGATTCTCGGCGAGTTGATATCCGCCGGCCTCGGCGTGCAGGGGATGCTCTGGGCGACAAGCCCGGCATGCACCGAGCTCGAGACGCACGTTCTCGACTGGCTCGTCGGCATGCTCGGTCTGCCGGATAAATTCAAGTCGAGCGGCGACGGCGGGGGAGTGATCCAGGACACCGCTTCGAGCGCCACCCTCTGCGCGCTCCTCGCCGCGAGGGAGCGGGCGACCGGTTTTCGCAGTGACGAAAAGGGCTGCGACGGCACGCTCGTCGCCTACGCCTCGACACAGGCGCACTCGTCGATCGAGAAGGCGGTGAGGATCGCGGGCCTCGGCAGCAGGAACCTCAGGTTGATCGAGGTCGACAAAAAATACTCGATGCGGCCCGACCTGCTCGTGTCACGGATCGTCGCGGACAGGGCGGCGGAGCTCGTTCCCTGCTTCGTGTGCGCGAATGTCGGCACGACATCGTCTCTGGCGGTCGATCCCGTGCCCGAGATCGGCCGGATCTGCCGCGAGGAGGGTATCTGGCTCCATGTCGACGCGGCGATGGCGGGGACGGCGGCGCTCTGTCCAGAGTACAGGTTCATCAACGAAGGGGTCGAGCTGGCCGACAGCTACTGCTTCAATCCCCACAAGTGGATGTTTACCAACTTCGACTGCGACTGCTTCTACGTCGCCGACAGATCATCTCTGATAAGGACACTGAGCATCCTGCCCGAGTACCTGAGGAACAGGCCGACAGAATCGGGAGCGGTCATCGACTACCGCGACTGGCATATCCCGCTCGGAAGGCGGTTCAGGGCGCTGAAGCTCTGGATGGTGATAAGGCACTACGGCGTCGAAGGTCTCCGGCACCACGTACGCGCTCACGTCGGGCTCGCGCAGGAGCTGGCAGATCGCATCGAGAAAGCTGAACATTTCGAGCTCGCCGTCCGGCCGCTGCTGAACCTCGTCTGCTTCAGGCACAAGGGGGGAGACGATCTCAACATGAGGTTGATGGAGGAGCTGAACACGGACGGCCGCATATATATCACGCATACGAAGCTCGATGGCAGGATCACCCTGCGCTTCTCCATAGGACAGACGAACACGCAGAGACGTCACGTGGAAGATGCGTGGCGCCTGATCGAGGAGACGGCCGGCAGGCTGGAAAAGGATTGACAGGAAGGCGGCGGCAATGAGCGGCACCAGGAAGATCGAGAAGCGCTACTCATCACGGGATGTGGACAGGAGGGAATTCCTCAAGTTCTCAGGGGCGAGGGCGGCAGGGCTCGGAGGAGCCGGGCTGGGGATGTTCGGCTACGCCGCGGGAAAGGACCCGGGCACATATACCGGCACCGAATCTTTCCA
>JAUWMD010000042.1 GCA_030613345.1 Candidatus Krumholzibacteriota bacterium | reverse complement strand
GAGGCGGCTCTCGGCTGTCAGTGCCTCGAGCGTAACGGCAAGCTTCTCCCTGCGCGAATAACCGGAAGCGGGGAGTTTGAGCGAGACGCGGCCGTCTTTAGTGGCGACCTGTACGCCACTGACCTGCGGGTTGGCATCGAGCCCGTCGATGAGGTCACCGGGGCCCGTCACCGTAAGAAACAATCCGTCCCTCGCGGGGAGTCCGTGCTCGTCACTGACGAGGAATACCAGTTCGGGCTTCGACCTGCCGTCGGCCGGGACCTCTACGTCCCTGTGTTCGGCGAGGACAGACGAGGGCTTGCCGGCGAGATATACGTGGCGGACGCAGACGTTCTTCTCTCCGTGGGAGCGGCAGACGACGAGGATGTTGTTCAGCCCCGGCGAGATCTTCACTCCGTAGAATATGAATCCCAGCGTGCCTTGGCCTATGTCGATCTGTTTCTGTCCGATCTTCTCCCTGCCGACCGGGACGTTGTTTACGTAGAGCTCCACCGTCGACACGAGCGGAGCGACGACTTCGACGGCAATCCCGTCCCTGTCGGTGAATATTGTTCCCTCGGCGGGCTTGACGATCTCGGCACATATGCCGGCGTCGTCGGCCAGAATGAATTCCTTCGGCGCCGTCGTGTCGGGCATCGCCAGGGCGGCGGGGATGTCGGGATTCTCTCCCGTATAACCCTCGGGAGGAACAGCGCGGATCTCGACCCTCCTGTTCTTCGCCCTTCCTTCTTCGGTGTCGTTGCTCGCGACGGGGAACCTCGCGCCATACGCGGTGTAGTCCATCGTCTTCTCGGGGATACCGTTCATCCTGAGGAGCTGGTATACGCTGCGGGCCCTGGAGAGAGAGAGTTCGAAGTTCGACGGATAATCGGCCGTCATGATCGGCGTGCTGTCCGAATAGCCCGAGATCTCGATCTTCCAGCCGTGGTGCTCCCGCACCCACAGGCTCAGCGCGGCGACTTCTCTCAGCGGGATCTCCTCCATCACCGAACTTCCCGCGGCGAAGAGGGTTCCCGGGAGATCGAGGACGTAGTAGGTACCCGAGGTGTCGGATGGGCTCTCCGGCCCCGCCGGCCCTGACCGCTCGTCATCTCGCGTGCCGTTGCTCTCCGGTTGTGATGATGTCGCAGCGGTCGCGGTACCGGCGGAGCCCTGTCGGGTAACCGCCGCAGTGTCACCTTCGATGGCGGCGAAAGCGTCCCCGTCCCCGGTGATCTCGATCACCTGGAGGGGGAAATCAATGCGGCGGTTGCCCGCCGGGGCAAGATCGATCAGATACTGTCCCGCGATACCCATTCCGAAATGTCCGGCAGGACCCGGCGCCAGCGAATCGGGCAGCGATTTGGGATCGACACGGAAGACGTGCCTTCCCTCCTCGACGCCCGGAATCGACCAGAGCCCGCTCGAATCGGTTACGGCGAATGTGCCCTTCTCGTAGAAGACGGCCACTCCGGGAATGCCCTCCTCGCCCTTGTCTCTCATCCCGTCGCGGTCGCGATCGATGAAGACACTTCCCAGCACGATCCCTCTACGTGTGAACTCGCCCTCGTACAATCGGACAGACGCGTAGGCCGGCCCATCCTCCGTCTCCTCGCCATACTGCGATATGCCGTATACCCAGGCGGTCGAGACGAGCTCGTCCTTCTCCTGCCCGGCGGTGATGGTAGCCCTGATGATCACGTCCCTCCTGGTGCGCGGCGGAAGCGAGCCGAGATCGAAGATCAGCCTGTTGTTCTCGATTACCGGCTGGTCGTACCCTTTCGAGAACTTCAGACCCGAAGGAAGGTTCTCGATGAGAACGATGCTGTCGATCACCGTTTCTTCGGTCATGTTCTCGATGGTAACTATGAAGCTGACGACGTCGCCGATCATCGCGTTCGGCTCGCGGATCGACTGCTCGACAGAGAGAAGCGGCATGTCGGCCTTGACCAGCACGTTCCGCACCTCGTCGCGCGCCGTATCATCGACGAGCGACCTCGCCTCTACGTCGAAGACGAGTTCCCTGCCTGTAAAGCTGCGCAGCCTTTCGGCGCTGGCCCGGATCCGCACCGCTACATCCCTTGTCCCACCGATCTCTATCGGTCCGAGCCTGGCCGTCCAGGCGGAAAGCGATGGAAGGACGACATCGCCGGGCCCCAGCAGCTCTACCTGCCAGTCAGTCGGGATCAGCGAAGAGTCGGCAAGCACGATGCTGAAGGTGTCGGCGAAGTTTCCGGCGTTGAAGACCTCGTGCCGGAAGACACAGACCGAATCGGTGCTTCCGAGGGAGACCACGACACGGTCGTCATCCGATCCTGGCGCTGCCCGCGGGTCCCCGAGCGGACCCATCCAGACCTCGCTGATCATACCGACGAGGACCGTCACTTCGTTGGAAAGGAGCTGGTACGGCTGCCCGTCACCTCCGGTGAACCCGGCCGTGGCAGTGTTCATGATATCGCCGCGGGCATGATCGTCATCGACCCGGACTGTCAGCGAAAAGGATCCTGTCTCCCCGGGGGCGAGTGTATCGAGGCGCAGGCGGGCGCCCTTTACCCTATGCTCCGGCGGAGCGACATCGATCCATGCCGACGTCTCGCCGTCGAGATATTCGATCGTCCCTGCGGGGGAAGCAGCAGCGCTTCCGGGCAGATATTCCGTTCCATCGGTTAATCCGAGCGTGTCGATCAGGTCGGAGATGATCACATCTGTCGCCGGACGTTCCCCCGTGTTGGCGAAAAGCATCGTATACGTGACGAGGCCGCCGGGCATGACGGATGAAACATCCGATTCAAGCGTCAGCTCGACTCGAGCCTCGTCGCGCGCCGTGACGCGCACGACATTTCCGCGGTCGACCAGCGAGGTGTCGCCGAGCGATCTCGCCTCGAGGTCGATGTGCGCCATCTCCCCGCCGGCAAGGCCGGAAGGCAGGGTCGCGGAAAGGACGAGCTGGACCGTCTCGCCGATAGCGAGAGGACCGGCCTCCGTTATGAGCTGATCGCCCGGATCGACGTCTCCGTCGCCGTTTCCGTCGAGATAGACCGCCGTCGCCGACGGGGCGAAATCGGAAGGCGCCGTCAAAACCGTAGTGAGGCTGAACGTGTCGTCGGAGTTGCCGATATTGGCCAGAGTGAACGGAAAATATACAGTCTCGCCGCTGAACGCGGTGCGCAAGGCGGCCGGCGCCGCGGACGTACCGTCGGGCGTCAGGAGCGGCCCGAAGATCGGAAGGACGCTGAATGCTATCTCGTTGGAAAGGATCGTGAGCTGGTTGCCGTTGTCGACGAATGATGCGGACGACTGGCTCGCTATTACCGTGCCGGCCGGGGGGATCTGGGAGAATGCAGGCGTAGTAAGCGCAAAAAGGGCGGCGAGGACCAGCACGGACAGGAGTATCCCCCTGCCGGTGGACCCGGTGGAAAAATCAGTGATGCAATTCCTTCTCTTCACGGCGCCGCCTCGCCGGTTAACTTTCCTGTATGTGTCTTACTTCATAACTCTCTCTGTTTATTACTGTTGCTGCGCTTCTGCCTTCCGTCATCTTTCTTTTTCCCCATTTACTGATTCAGAGGCGGCCCCGCCGTGGGGACCTGCCTCTGAATAGGTCATATAACTGTAAGGCTGGAGGGGCCTTGCGGCCCCTCCAGCCTCTTATTGCGTGCTGCTACTCCGCGATGATCCTGACGATCAGCGCAATACCATCGGCCGTGCTGACGCCGCCGGCCAGCGTGCCGGTGAGGGTCCACCGGACGTTAGTCACTCTGGCGTCGAAGCCGGCAGGTGCGCCGCCGCCGCCGCTTGCAGGTACCAGGACCCACGTCGCGCCGCCGTCATCGGAGAACTCTGTCGTCATCGCAGTGATTCCGGCGGCCAGTGTGCCGTCCGACTCCGAGCCGACCCTGAACTGTGTCCAGGCCGGGATCGCGTCGTAAATGACGATGTTGGTCAGAGCCGCCACACCCACGTTCGAGTAATCGGTCCTGTAGGTCAGTTCCGTTCCGGGAAGCTGGTTGCCCACAGGGTTGACCGACTTGGTCAGAACGAGGTTTCCGGCGACGATCGTCGTGACGTCGATAGCCGAATCGGTGGCTCCGGTGCCATTACCGGTCACGGTGATCGTACCGGTCTCGATCGTACCGACGGCCACGCCGCCGGGGATCGACAGCTGGACGATGATGTCCTGGGTGGCGCCGGCTACGAGAGTGACCGAAGGGATCGGGTTGTTGGCCAGATCAAAGAACGCGTAGCTCCACGCGTTCGAGCTGAGCGCGCTGAACATGAAGGTATCATCGACGTTGCCCGTGTTGGTCACGGTGTGCTGGTAACGGACCGTTCCGTTGGCCGTACCGGTGCCGTTCCTGTCGGGCGTGATCGTGACGGCGGCCGCGCCGAGCACGGTCACCGTGTTGGCGATCTCGTCGAATATGCCCGCGTTGAGGGCCGAAGTCGCCCTGAAGGTCGTCGCGTTCACGCCCGGGACTTCGCCGGCGGGAACATCGACGCGCGCGATAACGTTGACCTCGCCGCCCGCGGGTACCGACGCGACGTTGGCGATCGGGATGAGCTCGGGGTTGTCGAGGATCCCGTTACCGTTGGCATCGAGATAGAAGGTCACTGTCCAGGCGGCAGGAATGGCTGCGGACAGATCGAAGTTGTCGCTCGAGCCGCCCGTGTTGATAACGTCGAGAGCGAAGTCGACAGACAGGCCCGGATCGGTGTTGATATTGACCGGCACGTTGTCGGTTCCGACCGCTCCGTCGTAGTTACCGATGTCGACGGCCGCGGGGTTGACCGCGGTGATCTCGTCGGTTGTGACGTTGAGCTCTCTCGGATCGTTCTCAGAAACGGCGTGTACTACGGCCAAATAAGGACCGCCAGCGACGGCGTTGCCCGGGATGGTGACGCGGACTATGAAGTCCTGCGTGGCGCCGGGGTTGATGTTGCCGACATCGGGAATCGCATCCGCGCCGGTATTGCTCAGAGGTGTGACCCCGTCGATACGGAAGAACTGGATGCCGTATCCCGGAGGGAAGGTCGAGGCGCCCGCGTCGAGGACGATATTGATAACGTCCGCGGCGTTGCCGTCGTTCCTTACCGTATTGATAAAGTCGATCGTCTGGTTCGCGTAGGCGTTCGCGACAGCCTGTGAATCGTCGTCATACAGAGGAGGCGTTCCTGCGGCGGGCACGCCGTTCGGACCGACCAGTACCTCAGCTAGGATGTTGACGTCGATCTGCGTGTTGTTCGTCGTGACGATCGTCGGATCGGGCGTACCGGCGTTGTTGTCCACGTAGGCAACGGCGCCGTCGTTGTTGATGATACCGGCGGGCATCGTAAGAGGAACCGTCACGTCATAGGTGAAGTTGTAGTTCTGGCCGATCGCCAGGGCACCGTTGGTGACATAGGCTATCGCTATGTCGCCGGCCGCGGCAGCGGCCGACCATGCCCACGTCTCGGGTGAGCCCACGGTCGGGCTTCCGGCGGGCAGGTACAGTACCGTGCCGAGCGCGGGAGCGCCGGCGGGAGCGCCGGTGAGCGCCAGCGGGTTGCCGGTCGAAGGGTTGGTCGGGAGAATGTCGTAAATAAGGACACCGGTCAGGCCCACCGAAGCGACGGTGACGCCGTTGGCGATGTCGTTACCGACATTCTGTCCTGTAACCGTGTAGGTCGCTACGTCGCCCGGATCCAGACTGGCCGGAAGGCCGGTCATCGTCGCGGTCAGCGAAGCGTCGCTCACTACGTCTGTCTGGTGGTAGTTGCCAGTATCTACCTGGGTGCCATCGCCGACCGAAGTGGCCGACATGCCGACATAGGCGACCTCGCCGGCGGCTGCCAGCGCGGGAACCTGGTACTCGACAAGAAGTTGAATCGTCGTACCGGCAGATACTGGGCCGATATTGCCCGGGACACCGCCGGCCGAGATAACGGGCTCGCCGCCATCGAGCACGCCGTTACCGTTGACGTCGTGGTAGATATCAATATCGCCCAGCCCGAGCGTCATCGTCGTGGCCGGATCGATAAGAGGTATGATCGTGAAATCGTCGTTGTCGTTACCCGTGTTGGTGAGGTTGTAGCTGTAGTATACCGTCTGTCCGGGTATCGCTGTCCCGACCATTCCAGGCGCAGCCGCGGTACCGTCCGGAAGGACTGATACCCCGAATACCGGGAGCACGATCGTGGTGACCTGATTAGAGGTCGCCATGTAAGTGTTGCCGGAGAGATCCTCGAACGTGGCCGAGGCCTGGTTGCGGATCAATGTACCGGCAGGCGTCTGGGCGTTGGCGACCGACGATACGACAAGCGCTATCGCCAGAATCGCCAGGAACCCAGCTGATTTCCTGAAAGTCATGCCTGATCACCATCCTTCCGCCCTCCGTACGGAGAGCATCCTCAAACGGAACTATCCCCTCGAGGGGAACTTGAAAAACGAAACTTATGAAGCCTCAGGGGCCTACTTCACATGGACGCGGTAGCTGACCATGATCTCTTCCCCGACATCGAGGTTACCCGCCAGCGACCACCTGACATGCGTGATCATCTCCGGATCGGCCTTCTTCTTCTCGACCGTCCCGTCCCTGCGGGCCACTTCGATTATTACCGGCGCCTCATGCCAGGTCTTGCCCTGGTCGATGCTGTACATGGGTTTGATTCCGGGAATGTCGGTGGCTGTCTCTTCGATGTAGACCGTTCCGGCCGGAACGGGCCCGATCAGGTCGACGCCGGCCGCCGTAGCGGTGCCGGAGTTCGTATACTTCAGCGTATACTCGACCGTATCGTTCGGGTAGACCTTCTCGGCCGGCAGAACTACTTCGCCCTTTTCCTCATCTACGACGATCTTCGCGGCTGCCATCTCACCCTTGAGCTCGGGGCCCTGGGCAAATGCAGCGCCGGCGGAGACTGCGGCGAAGAGGAGAAGGATCGCTGCTGACAGACTCCTTCTCATCAGGCTGTCCTCCTTGTTTTCCTCCAGTCTGAATGGAGTTAGCACGCGGTGATGCACGGACATCTCGACTGTGGAGGTCTGATTTCAAATCCGCGTTCCGCCTGGAAGCGGTCGCGGGAAACTCCTACGGCCGGGCCATAGCGCAAGCGGCATGCCGCAATCGGTCGATTCCGCCCGTGCGAACGGGAAACAGGGATTTCTCCCTAAGGAGATATCACCGTCCCGGCGGGACTAACATGCTGTTAAAGTGGAAATTGAACGGTTATGGAGCAGGAAGGCACGACAAGGAACTAAAAGGAACAACAGGGAACCGGGGGAAATGAAAAACGGCCCCCGGGATGGGGGCCGTGGCTGAAATCCATTCAGTGGCCTGTCAAAATGCGAACAGCTTCCGGACCGGGTGGCTGTCATCCGTCATCCCGGTGGCCGGATTCAATCGGGACCAGTTACCTAATTCTTCGGAATGCGAAGCATGTACTTCTCGGGATCCTTCTTGAAGGTCTCGTAGTTTTCCTTGCTGTTGAAGTAAAAATTCCAGCCCTTGTAGGCGTAGGAGTACTTCGCATCCGCTAAATTCTCGATTTTGCTCCCATCGACCGGATCGACCGGATCGGGGGGATAGCCCCTGTCGGTGGGAGGGACCTTTTTCGCGGCATCGACCTGTGTCGTGGTCGAATTCTCGTCGTTCTCAGTCTTGTTGCCGCATCCCATCGACGCGAGAAGGACCAGGGCGAGACAGATTACCAGCAGATTCTTCAATGTATACCTCCAGATTAGTTGTTCGAGCACGGTGAAGATAGCAGATTTGCCGTCGGTGGTCAAGGGCGGCGCCCGGGATGGAATGCTTCAAATTCTTGAGGGCTGCGCGGCGTTGATCATGAAAAGGCCCGGCTCGTTTCGCCGGGCCCGGAATCTTTCAATATAGAGGGTGGCCCTAGAAATAGAACCGTACCCCGAGGCCTCCGTTGATGTCTCCCTCGGTGGACGGCGAGAGATCGAGGATAGGAACGACCTCGCCGAACACGGCGACCGGCCAATCATCGAAATAGTACTCGATGCCTATCGGGAATCTCACGCCGATCTTGTCGTCAGCGTTATCCCGGAACAGCATCCTGCCGCCAATACCGATATAGACGGGCAGCGACCCCTTGCTCACGTCGAAGAGACCAAAATTGTGGAAGAGGTAATCGCCGTGGATGTGGAAATGTCCGGCCCCCGAGAACGACCAGGCCACCCCGATGTCGAATGCGGTGCTTTTCGTCGTCCACATCTTGGCGCTAAGACCGGTCGGCTCGCCGAATATCACGCCGACGCCAAAATTGCCGTGCTCGAAACTCGACGTTTTGGCGCCCGACGTGTCATCCTGAGCGACTGCGGCGGAAAACATCGAGATCATGCAGAAAACAGCGACCAGCGCTCCCGAAAATCTCTTCCTGCTGTTCATCCTCTACCCCTTCCTTCTTCCGGCGATAAACCGGTAAGACGGCGAAAAAAATACTGTGCCCGAGAACACGAGTAAAATCATGTCCTCGATCAGTTTCTTCCATGCGTACGTGGGCCCGAATCCGCAGCCGCAGTCGAAGTAGATCTGCCTGAGCGGAATCCCCTCGGCGGCCATTATACCAACAGTCCTGTACGAGATAACAACAATAAAAACGAGGTTCATCGAGGCAAGTATCAGCGCGGCGCCTCTCATGAAGATTCCCGTGAGCAGGGCGAGGCCGCAGAACATCTCGATCCACGGGAGGACGATCGCGATCAGGTAGAGCAGGAAGCCCAGCCCGAGGATGCCGTACATCCCTATCTCATCGGCGAAGAGCAGCGGTTTGCCGGCCTTCTGCAGGGCCGCGTAGATGAAGACCGCCGCCAGCACAACGCGGAAGGCGAGCAGAAGGAGCTGGCGGCGTCCCTCACCGCCGGGAATCTCGAAAAGCAGACCGGGAAGTCCGCTGTCGTTCGTATCCGCCTGCTGGCTCATTCCCATGCTTTCTCCGGTCCGTGCTCGAGTGTCAGCCCGGCCTCTTCCCATTCCGCCATGCCTCCCCTGAAAACGCACAGCCTCGTGTATCCCATGTTGTAAAGCTCGCGCGCGAGCATCTCGGAGTCGTCGCACCGGGGCCCGCTGCAGTAGATACCTATCATTTCTTCGGGGCTCAGGCGCGGAAGGACCATCTCGAAGTGCCGTCCCATCTCGAAATAGTCGCAGAGCATAGCTCCGGGGACATGGCCGGATTCGTATTCATCGGACGTCCGTGAGTCGAGCACGGGATACCCTGCATCGACTATCTCGCGGAATTCCTCGAACGAGACATAGCAGATCCCGTCGTGATCCTCCGGATCGGTCTTCCCCAGAGGTTTTTCACCATTATCGTAAACGGGAACGCCATCGAGCTTCCGGAACGGATTGATCCCGTTGGCCGAGAAGCCGTTGTGGACCAGCCCTGCGACCGTCCCCAGAAGGACCAGGGCCGCGGCCTGTGCTATAGCTCTCTTAACTTTCATATCGGCAGTCAATATACATCCGAAAAATGTTAAAATCAATGGTCCTCGAACAGATGACAGACATCTGACTGTTACACCTCTGGCATCGCGATTCGCCGTCCTTTCTTCATCTTCGATATTGAAAATGAGGCGGAGCGTCCAATACAATGCCCGGGAGACGAACTGCCCCTGTCCCCCGACATGGAGAGATAATGGTGTCAGACGGGAGAAAAGCTCAATGAACCCGCCGTACGAGATGGAATGCCGGGCCGTAGAGCTCTCCGTCCTCGAGCTCGACAGCGGAGCCACGTTCAGGTTCAGGTGGAGGCTGCCCGGCGAGGAGGGCAGCGGAGACTCCGACGCAGAGCTGACCGGATCGGTCGGGACCCTCGGAATCATATCCCCGCCGATTCTCGCCGATACCGGAGAGGCGTTCGAGGTCGTCTCGGGATTCAGGAGACTCGCCGCGGCGCGCGAGGCGGGCCTTGAAAAGGTCCAGGGATTCATATTCGACGCGCGGGAAGAGAGCCCGGCATCCGTTCTTCCCGTATGGCTCGAGTCGTCGCTTCACGGCAAGCCCCTCTCCGAGATGGAAAAGATCACGCTCACGGCAAGGACGTCCGCGATCGCGGGCGAACGTCTCCCCGATTTCCTTCCCGGCCTCTCCGGCATATTCGGCAGAAACATCACCGCCGCTCTCGCCGGCAGGCTCGCCTCCCTGTCGGCGCTCGACAGGAATGCGTGCAAAGCGATCCACGAGGGAATGATATCTCCCGGCGACCTGCTGCAGCTCGGCGCGCATCCCGGCATCAACATCGAGGCAGCGGCCTGCCTGCTTGCGGGAAGCAGGCTGAGCAGGAGCGCCAGGCGCGAAGCGGTCCGCGGGATGCTCCGCCTCGCCGACCGGGGAGAAAATGCCTTCGCGGAATTCGCCAGGCATTACAAACCGGACAGCATGCCGCTCGATGAGGCTGTCAGGAACATTACACATCCGCAGATGAAGGAAGATGCCGCATTCATACTCCGTGTTATAAAAGAGATGGGGCTTCCACCCGGAACATCGATCCGCCTTCCCGGAAACCTCGAGGGCGGAAGCTGCACGGTCGAGATCAGGATGCGCGACGGGGATATGCTGCGCCTTTCTCTGGACCGGCTTCGGGAAGCGCTCGAGGATGGACTGGTCGATGAGATACTCAAGTCACTCCGCGGGAAAAGCTGAGAACGGGACAGGGGGCGGCTGCGGGCCGCCCCCCTTCGATGATGTCTCTCTGCCGCCTGCCGGGCGCCCTATTTTCCGCGTTTCAGCCTCATGCCCCTGCCCTCCCATATCTCGATGAGCTCGCGCATCGTTTCGGCGTCGGGATCGTCGGGGACCAGGGCGAGATACTGCTCGTACCAGCTCGCCGCAACCGGATCGAGGTGTAGATTCCATGCTATATCGCCGAGTTTCTTGAAGACCCAGGGCATGTCGCGCGCCACCCTGTCACTGTCGAGCTCGACGAGATCCTCCAGGACAGGATACATCTTCCTCGTCTCACCGAGCTCCTCGTACGCCCGGTAGAGGACGGTCCTGACCGCGAAATCCTTCGGCCTCTTCGTCGCTACTTCGACGAGTATCGCCGCGGCCTGCTCATAAAGACCCGCCTGCGTGTAGAAGAGTCCCCTCTGGTAATCCATCTCGACCTTGGGTAGCGTCTTTTCCAGGTCGGGGGTCTCGAGCAACGCCTCGCCCGCGCTTATGCGGCCGTTCGCCCCGAGGACCTTCGCAAGCTGGAAGAATCCTCTCATGTATGCCGCATCGATGCCGAACGCCCTGACCATCGCCTCGCGGCACTCCTCTCCCCTGTCGAGGAATCCGAGGGCGAGAGCATGCGAGAAGTGCAGTCCCGCCTCGTCCGGGTGGTCCTTGACAAGGCCGGCGTAGAGGGCCGCGGCCTCACCGTAATGCCCCGCGGCCAGCGCCTTCTCGGCCTGTATCATCATGTTGTATTTCTCGGGCACAGGCCCTTCGAGAAGCGAGGGATCGGCGAGAATCTCCTCGATGACATCAGCGTAATACCTGATGTCGAGCGGAGCGGCCCCACTGATCGAGGCACGGTTGATAGTGGCCATCACGGCCGGGATCCTCTTGCGTTTCAGGACCCTGAGAAAATTGAGCAGCGCAGCGGTCCCGGGCCGGTAATCGGCCGATGCGGCCTGAAGCCCGGCAAAATATGAGAGGTCGATGTCGAGCAGCGCGCTCTCGCCGGCTGTTTCGAACTCCTCGAGGCTCGTCACCGTCAGCGGCACCCCCGCGATCGAGCCCGTGATATGCTTCCCCGATACCGCGAGGTCCTCGAGCTCCCGCGCGGGATAGCCGCGCTTCATCACGAGCACCTTCTTGAAGTTCTCGAGGGGAAAATCGGTCACCGGTCCCGGGGACGGGACGACCCAGATGACCCGCCCGAACATCCCGGCCTTCATGCCGATATTGACCGTCCCCCCGTTCTCGACGATCGTCGCGATCCTGTCGACAACCTCGGAGTTCCTTTTCGCGAGGTGGTCGGCGGCATTCTTTATCGTCTCGTGGAGAGCTGTCGGAAATATCGCCATGTCGTCGGTCCCGTCGATATGGACCAGGATATCGGCCCTGGCCCCCGCATCGGCCCACGCCATGAGTGTCTGCGAGTTGCTTTCCGTCTTGACCACGTCGCGCAGCGGCTGCTCGAGCACAACGGACGATTTCTGCCCACACCCCGCCGCAATCGCCAGCACGGCCGCGAGAGCCGCAAGACGCCCGCCATGTATTACCGTCGATCTCATCATTCCTCCATGATTTTCGTCCGGAATATCTTCACTCCGGTATTGTAACACCTTTCCGCCTCATTCCCAAACCGATTGAGCCCGGCAGCCGCCTCATCGCCCGATTGACACCGTGGGCCGGCGGCTGTAATCTGGATTCCTGCGGTCCGGCCCGGGACAGCCGGCCGCCCTGTCGATCGAAAAGGAGATACGAGATGCTTCACCATCTTCTCAGCACTAACGATTCGAAGATAATCCTCCTCGTCATGGACGGCATCGGCGGCATAAGGACCTCCGGCTTTCCCGAGACAGCCCTCGACGCGGCACGCACCCCCAACCTCGACGCGCTTGCCGCCGGAGGCTTGTGCGGCAGGTCCCTTCCTGTCGCGCGGGGCATTACGCCCGGCAGCGGGCCGGCGCATTTCGCCCTCTTCGGATACGACCCGCTCGCTCCTGAAAACGACGCAGGCAGGGGGGTCGTGGAAGTGACGGGGACAGGGTACGAGCTTCTCCCCGGTGACGTCGCGATCAGGGGCAATTTCGCGACGACAGGCAGCGACGGAATACTCACCGACAGGCGTGCGGGCAGGATCCCCCACGAGGAGGGGGAGAGGCTCTGCGCCAGGCTCGGAGAAGAGATAAGGGAGATCGACGGGGCCGGGATAACAGTGATGCCCGTGCGCGAATACAGGTTCGGCGTGGTCCTCAGGGGAGAAGGACTCTCTCCCGATGTCGAGGAGACCGATCCCCAGGTGACGGGAAAGAAGCCCCTGTCTCCCGTCGCGATGAACGCCGGGGCGGAGC
>JAUWMD010000168.1 GCA_030613345.1 Candidatus Krumholzibacteriota bacterium | reverse complement strand
ATATCCGCGAGTGATCTCGCGGGCCGCCGGCAGGTCTTCGGACTCGCAGGCTGGTATCGGTACCGGCCTACCGGCCGCGGCTTCCCGGCTCCCTGGCGGGGTCCAGTGCCATCGTGCGGCTTTCGTTCCTGCTTACCGCTGCGGGGCAGTCCCGGAATCTCACCGGCTTCCCTTCGACTCCCATATATGGAGTGCTTTCCGGCGGCAAGACCCAATATATAGTGGGCCTTGAAGGCGAGTCAACGAAAAACAGACAAAAGTCCGAAAGATGTCCTGTAATGCGGATTCATGGGAAGGTCGATTCGTGACGGCGATTCATTTGATAGTGGACATCCACCGAAAGATATGATATAAAATAAGTAGGGGCATTAGGCGGATTGACTGGTCCAGGGACAATCGAGACTTTCCGGATAGCGGGGAGGTATTAGTATGGCCGGTCCGGGGGAAATCTCTACAAGGCGTAAACGAATCCTTTTCATGGATGACGAAGGGATGCTGCGCAGCGTCGTCTCCAGGATGCTGGAGATCATGGGCTACGATGTCGAGGCCGCGGCCGACGGAGAGGAAGCGGTGCAGCTCTATATCAAGGCGGCGGAGAGCGGATCCGGTTTCGACGCAGTCATCCTCGACCTGAGCGTGCAGAGTGGCATGGGTGGCAGGGATGCGGTTGCGAAGCTGATCGAGTACGATCCGGACGTCGTCGCGCTCGTCTCGAGTGGTTTTGTCGGCGATCCGGTATTGCAGAACTACCGCGACTATGGATTTTGCGGTGTGATCCCCAAGCCATACACCTCAGACGAGCTGCGCGAGGGGCTCAGCAGGGCACTCGTCCCGAGAGTGTCTTCCTGATATTTCTGTCTGATCCCGTGTGATCATTCACGCACGTTTCGACTCCATTATTATTTTCGCCGCAACTCATTGTCATTCAGGGATATCCAGTTCTCCAAAAACCCCGGTTAAGATATAGAAAAATAATTTTTCAATAGGGTTGACAAGAGACTCTCAATCCTAGTATCGTTCCTCTCCCGGCTGCTTCCGGCTGGCCGGGGTCATACCGTTCAAGAAGTGCCCCTCCGGGGCGTATAGCGTGACTGGACAGCCAACTCAGGAGGCACAAGATGTCCGATTTCACCGCTAAATTCATGGAGAAGATCAAGGCCCGTGATCCTAACGAGCCCGAGTTCCATCAGGCCGTCGAGGAAGTCGCCGATGCTCTCGGTCCTTTTATCGAGGCCAATCCAAAGTACAGGGATGCCAGGATCCTCGAGCGGATCGCCGAGCCCGAGCGCGTTATCCTGTTCCGTGTGCCCTGGGTGAACGATAAGGGCGAGATCCAGGTCAACAGGGGCTTTCGCATCGAGATGAACAGCGCGATCGGTCCCTACAAGGGCGGGCTCCGTTTCCACCCGACCGTAACCCTCGGCATGCTGAAGTTCCTCGCTTTCGAGCAGGTTCTGAAGAACTCGCTGACCACGCTGCCGATGGGCGGCGGCAAGGGCGGCTCCGACTTCGATCCGAAGGGCAAGTCGGACGGCGAAGTCATGCGCTTCTGCCAGTCGTTCATGATGGAGCTGTTCAGGCACATCGGCCCGAACACCGACGTTCCCGCCGGCGATATCGGCGTGGGTGGACGCGAGATCGGGTTCCTCTTCGGGATGTACAAGAAGCTCCGCAACGAGTTCACCGGTGTCCTGACCGGCAAGGGAAGGAACTGGGGCGGATCTCTGATCAGGCCCGAAGCCACCGGCTACGGCCAGGTCTATTTCGCCGAAGAGATGCTGAAGCACCAGGGCGGCTCGCTCAGCGGCAAGGTCTGTACCGTTTCCGGTTCGGGCAACGTCGCGCAGTACGCCACCGAGAAGTGCCTCGACCTCGGCGCCAAGGTCGTCACCCTGTCCGATTCGGGCGGAACGATCCACGATCCGGACGGCATCGACCGCAAGAAGCTCGCATGGGTCATGGAGCTCAAGAACGTCAAGCGCGGCCGCATCAAGGAGTACACGAAGGAGTTCAAGTCGGCCGAGTACATCGAGAGCAAGAGACCCTGGGGCGTCAAGTGCGACGTGGCACTGCCGAGCGCGACCCAGAACGAGCTCGACGGCAACGATGCCAAAGAACTGATCAAGAACGGCTGTACAGTCGTTTCCGAGGGCGCGAACATGCCCAGCACCCCTGAAGCCATCGAGGTCTACCAGGGCGCTAAGATTCTCTACGGGCTCGGCAAGGCAGCGAACGCCGGCGGAGTCGCCACGAGCGGTCTCGAGATGTCGCAGAACAGCCTGCGCCTCAGCTGGAGCCGCGAAGAAGTCGATGCGAAGCTCCTCGGCATCATGCAGGCCATTCACGAGCAGTGCGTAGAGTACGGCTCGGAAGGCAATCATGTGGACTACGTCAAGGGTGCGAACATCGCCGGCTTCATCAAGGTCGCCGACGCTATGCTCGACCAGGGTGTCGTCTAACGACGATTTCCTGCACTACGCAGACAGAAGGGCGGGCCGCGGGGCTCGCCCTTTTTGTCGTATCCGGGGTCCAAATGCCGGTGTCCGTCAATACTTACTTAAGCCGTCCGGCTTAACTTGACATTGCTGCCTGCGCATGGTAAAATCCCTCTGCGTCAATTTGAAATTTCCAGGACCAGGAGCAGCCGCCACTGCATCTGTGCCTCTGCCTGATCTTCCGTATTCGTAATGATTGTTTTTTCGGTGTCATTACGGGGGAGAAGTTGCTCGCTGGTGCCTTTATTCTAAATCAGTCTGCGATGGACGGCGGCCGTATGGCCGCGGGTCTCAAAGGGTCTTGCAGCCGCAGACTATGAGCGGTCCTGAACAATCAGTATTTCTTGATCGATCAACAACGCGGATGCAGTGCGCAATCCGGCCTGTCGTACTGTGCGTCGAGGGGGTGAGACCAGCAACAGGGCCATAAATCCAAACGACGGGCCTTCAACTGTATGAGGGTCCATTCCGCAAGAGGGGGATAATTATGACAGGGAAGAGGATTTCTTTCCTCGTTCTTCTCCTTTGCCTCGCTGTATGCTTTTCCGTCGCCATGGCGCAGGACATGATCCTGCAGAAGAACAACGGAAAGGTGATACGAATCGTCCAGGAGGGCATTCCGCCCGAATTCGATGCTGATCAATGGCTCGGTGGCGGCGAGTTCCAGCTCGCCGACGGTATCGGTTATAACCCTCCCAGGGTCACGCCGGGACCGGCTCCTGAGCCATATCCCCACGTACATGTCTGGGAAAAGGGGATCGAGCAGCTCGGGAGCTCGCACGCCGAATGTGACGGTATCTATTTTCAGAACGGGACGGTCTGGGTTCCCCACAAGAAGATCTTCGTGATCTGGAAGATCAGGATACCGAACGCTTCGGCGAGGCTCGCATCCGAATTCGAGCAGGACCTCAATGTGGCCCTCTGGGTCGACTGGAACCAGAGCGAGAACTGGGAGAAGAACGAAGAGGTGATCAGGACCAGTCTTAATATCCAGGAACATTTCCCGAACGATTACGGGTATCTGGATATCGAGTTCCTGACTTACTTCAGAGTTCCGGATGTTTCGATGTTCACGGCCGATAACGGAGCCTCAGAATCCTTCAAGATGAAACTCTGGACGAGGGGCGTTCTCTCATTCTGCGATGCCGACGCGAGTCCCAACGGGGAAAGCGTGTTCGGAGAGGCAGAGGATTATCAGGTCTGCTACTATGAATTAAATCAGAACAAGTACAGGGTGAAGAAATAGGCGGCTGGAAGAAACCGGAGGCCGGCCGACAGGCCGGCCTGCACTGAAAGGATTGACGATGTCAAAGATAAATCTTTTCAAGGGTGCGGCGGTCCTTCTGGTCCTGCTTGTCCTCGTTCCTTCGCTTCATTCGGTCTTCGCAGAGGAAGACCGGCTGGCGAAGGTCGAACCGAGGATGGCAAGCAGGCTGAAAGCCGCAGCTCCAGGTGAGTTCGTGACGGCAGTAGTCCGTTTTCACGGCACACCGGACAGGAGACTCTTCGGCGGGTCCAGGCAGAGTTATGTGAGCGAACTGCGGAATGTGGCCGGACGGTCGCAGCGCGCCGCAGGCATGTATCTCGCCAGACCCTCAGTGAAATCGAAAGTAAGGAAAACGAAAACATTTTGGCTCGATAACATCATGCTGATCAAAGCGACTCCCGATGTGATCATGGAGATCGCCGCCATGCCCAATGTTATCGAGGTGTTCGAGAACTTCACGCTCACCCTGCCGCCGAGGCAGGAGAGCGATTCGAGAGATATGCTCGGGCAGAGCCAGGCGCAGCTCTGGGACTCGGTCGAGAAGATTGGGGCCAGGCAGGTCTGGACATCCTTTGGATTCAACGGATCGGGCATAGTGATAGGCGGCATCGACACTGGTGTCGATGCCGGCCATCCCGACCTTGTCGGAAAGATGGTCACGACCGATCCGTCCGATCCGACCTATCCCGGCGGATGGGCCGAGTTCAACTCGGACGGCGACATGATCATCGGCTCCGTGCCGCATGACACCGACCAGCACGGTACACACACGACCGGCACGGCGGTCGGCGGGAACGTTTCCGGGTGGGATATCGGGGTGGCTCCCGGCGCGCAGTTCATGCACGCGCTGGTCATACCGGGCGGAACTGGAACGTTCACCCAGGTGATCGCCGGGATGGAGTGGATCATCGATCCCGACGGTGACCCCTCGACCGACGACGGCGCCGACGTGATCAACATGTCCCTCGGCGCCACGGGCACCTACGATGCGATGGTCCCGGCCGTCGATAATGTTGCCGCCGCGGACGTCTTTCCGGCGATCTCGATCGGCAACTCCGGGCCCTTGTCCGGCACGACCGGCAGTCCGGGCAACGTGCCGAGCGCTTTCGGCGTCGGCTCGACCGATAGTCTGGATGTGATCGCGAGCACATCGAGCCGCGGTCCCGTCACATGGAACGTCCCGCCGTATGTCGGCACCTTCATCAAGCCTGACATCGCGGCACCGGGCGTGAAGATCTATTCGTCTATCCCCGGGGGGGAATGGCAGTGGCACGGCGCCGGATGGGACTGGAGCGGCACATCGATGGCGTCGCCCCATGTCGCCGGAGCCGCCGCGCTGATGCGTCAGGCCAACCCCTCGATGAACATCGAGGTGATCAAGCAGCTCCTCGCCCAGACGGCGATCGATCTCGGCGATCCGGGCAAGGACAACACTTACGGCTGGGGACGTCTCAATGCGTTCCAGGCTGTATCCGCCGCACTGGCGGGCGTAGGCACCCTCGAGGGAGTAGTCTACAGCTCCGGCGGAGGGACGGTCGACAATGCGCAGATCCTCATCGTAGATACGGGACAGAGGGTCTACTCCGAAGCCTCGGGCGCCTACTCGATACAGCTCGTCGCAGGCGACCATGACGTGGAAGTCTCGAGGTTCGGATACGGGACATACTCCACGACGGTCACGGTCGTCGCCGACGCGGTCACACCGCAGGACTTCACACTCAACATGCTGCCCTCGGGCAACGTGGCCGGATACGTGACCGATTCCGGCACGGGCGGCGGGCTTGCCTGCAACATCACCGTGAGCCTCGCGGGCGAAGCGGTTGTATGGAGCTCGACCGATCCTTCGACAGGCGCGTACGATATCGTGCTTCCGGTCGGAACGTACGACCTGGTCTTCTCGCCCGTATTCCCCTATCCCGCGACCCTTCGCGGGGGAGTGGAAATATACGAGGCGGCGACAACGCCTCTCGACGTCTCTCTCGACCGAGCCCAGGTGTTGATCGTGGACGACGATACGGGGGCCGGATTCGAGACGTACTTCGAGGCGGCGGTACTTGCCGCCGGACGGTCGTACCTGACGGTGACCTCACCGCCGACCGCCGCCGAGATGGCCCTCTTCGAATCGGTCGTCTGGTTTA
>JAUWMD010000250.1 GCA_030613345.1 Candidatus Krumholzibacteriota bacterium | reverse complement strand
AGTTGTAGACTGCAAGAAAGGGGTTGAGCGAGAAGTTCCACACCTCGCCTCTCATGCCGAACCTCGAGTAGATGAACCCCGAGACGAGACCCGCGGCGGTGTAGAACGGCAGGGAGACCGTCTCTCCGATGAGGAAGCATGTCAGCCCGATGGCGAATCCCGTCCCGGCGCCGACCCACGTCCCGCCGATCAATCCGGCTACAATTGCGCCCTCGAGCGAGAGGTCCATCGCGGCCTGCGCCGACATCTTCCTTATCAGCACGCCCACCGAGAATATCACAGCGAGCAGCACTGTCAGTTTGACCTTTTCCCGCGCCGGTACAGAGGCCTTTACGAGCATGTCGCCGGTGAAGCGGAATCCGAGCACGAGGCTCGTTATCCCCGCCATAACGACGAGCCTGAGCAGAATGTTTATCAGCGCAAGCTGGTCCTGAGTAAAAGCGAGGGGCATCCTGGTCTCCCTGTTCCGGTAAACTCCGGGCAGAAACCGTCACCTGCGCCGGCCGTACATCCCGTGTATGACATCCTCGTACTGCTTCTGAGTGTGAAGTCTCTTGAACGTGTAGTACAGCTCGTATTCCATCGTGACGAAATGAGTGGTCGGCAACCTGCTGGCCCTGCCGAAGAGGCCCGGATCGCCGCCCGGCAGAAGCAGTTCGAACCGGACATCGTTGGCTATAACGAACGACTTCGCCGCGGACGCGCCCCCCTTGCCGGTGACTATCCCGAGGACCGTCACATTCCTTCCGAATTTGCGCTGAACCTCGTTCATGATCGGCACGAGCTTCTTCGAGTCGGAGTTCCACGTCTCGATGTAATTGACCAGCAGTATCATCCTGCCGTAATCGGATATCTTCTTATCCTCACCTCCGAGGGTCACGAATGTGACATTCGATACAGACCGCGCGCCGGATCTCTCCGCCACGGCGGGCGCCTTCCCGGTATCGGAGTCATCGGCAGGCGTTTTCGCACCGTCTCCGTCCCCCGAACAGGAAACGAGCAGGAATACGGCGGCTGCGGCCGCCAGAGAGACGGCCAGGGTATTGGGGGCTCCGGTTTTCCTTTTCAGCACAGGACCGTACGGCATCATCAGCGTTCCTTGATCAGCAGGCCGGCAATCGTGTTCTTCTGGATCTCCTTCGTGCCCTCGTAGATCTCGGCGATCTTCGCGTCCCGGTAGTAACGCTCGACCTCGTACTCGGTCATGTAGCCGTATCCACCGAGGATCTGGATCGCCTCGTCGGCCACCTGAACGGCGGTCCTGGCGGCTATGTATTTCGCCATCGAGGTCAGTTTGGGATCGATCCGCCCCTGGTCGAAGTTCCAAGCGGCCTTGTATGTGAGCAGTCTCGCGTACTCGATAGATGTGGCCATGTCGGCAAGCTTGTGCTGTATGACCTGGAACTTCGCCAGCGGCCTGCCGAACTGTTCGCGCTCGAGCGAATAGTCGATAGCCCTGTCGAACGCTCCCTGGGCGATGCCGAGCGCCGTTGCGGCGATCTCGACGCGACTCTCGTCGAAGAACTCGAGGACCTGGTAGAAGCCCTTGCCGTCTTTGCCGACGATGTTGCCCAGAGGCACGCGGACGTTGTCGAATATCACCTCGGCCGTCGAAGTCATCTTGATGCCCATCTTCGTGCCGACATCCTCGGTCGAGAGTCCCTCGGTATCCTTTTCGACGAGTATCGTCGCCATCCCCCTGTACGAGGGCTCGGCAGCGTCGTCGGTCTGGCAGAGGACTATATAAAAGTCGGCGATCTGTCCGTTTGTGATGAACATCTTGTTGCCGTTTATCACCCACGAGTCGCCGTCCCTGACCGCCCTCGTGTCCATTCGCGTGATATCGCTGCCGTGGTTCGCCTCGGTAAAGGCGCCGGCCGAGATCATCTTTCCCTGGGCCACGGCGGTGAGGTATTTCTGTTTCTGCTCGTCCGAGCCGCAACGCATGATGATCTCGGAGGCAAAATCGGAGAGGGCCAGGGCCGTTCCGAGACCGGAATCGCGCCTGCAGAACACCTCGACGACGAGGACGTTCTCGATCAGGCCGAGGCCCGAGCCACCCGCATCGGCGGGAAAATGCAGCCCGATGAAGCCCAGCTCGCTGGCCTTCTTCCAGAGTTCCCTGGGGAAGGAATGCTCCTCCTCGTGTTTGAGAGCCAACTCCCTTGTGAATTCACCTTTTGCGAAGCTGCTTGCCGCTTCCTGAATCTCCTTTTGTTCAGTGCTCAGCTCGAAATCCATCTCATCCTCCCGGAGGCCGCTCGAACGGCTTGAAAAATAACCCGATATGGCATCTTAACCCTTGAAATTGCTACAAGTTCCGAAAGTTTAACAGATGCCCGGGCTTAAAATCAACAGATAGTTAAAGCGTCCGCAAGGGTCTGGAACGGTTTTTGCGGATATTCCCCCCGGAGTGTGACAAATGAAGGTAATCGTTGTGATTTCGGCCGTTTTTCTGGCGGCGGGCATGCTCGCCCCCTGTCTTTATGCCCAGTCCTCGTCGAGGATCGAGGCGGAACGCCTCTTCGTCGAGGCGCAGAAATCTCTCGCCCGGGGCGATGACGGGAAGGCCGAAGCCTACCTGATGAAATCCCTGCAGCACGACGACTCGTTCACGTCGGCGATCTGGCAGCTCTCACAGATCTACGAGAAGCGGGGCCAGCTCGAGTATGCACGCGAGTTGCTGCTGAGGGGGCTCCAGAAAAAACCCGACGCGACCTGGGCCCGAGACAAGCTGGCCCGGATGGAGAAGACTCTCACCGGCAAGCTACTGGCCGAGGCGGAGGGCCTCATGACCAGGGGCCAATACGACCAGGCGATCCCCAAGCTGTCGCTCTACCTCGGCATCAAGCCGTACGACCCCGTTCCACTCGTTCAGATAGCGAGGTGCCACCTCGCCATGGACAACCTCGATTCGGCGAAGGAATACCTCGTACAGGCCGCCGAGCGCGACCCCTCCAACACCGAGGTCATGTTGCTGCTCGACGAAGTCGAGAGGCGTTCCGACAGGGCCGAAGTCGAGGGTGCCCTGAGGAGGGCCCGAGCAACCCTCGCCTCCTACACTCCCGAGACGAAGGGCCAGACCGAGAAAATGCTGAGCGACGTGCTGGCGCTCGATCCGGAAAACGCCTGGGCGAGGGAGAAACTCAGGGAAATCGCTCTTCTCGAGGAGGAGGAAGAGGAGAAGCAGAAGCCTACTCCGGCCGAGGTAGCAGTGACAAAGGGAGTTGCGAAGGGCGTCGAGGCGATAAAGACGCTCGAGGAACCTACCTCACGTGTCATCTCCGTCCTCAGGTCGAATGTGCTGATCGTCGTTCTCGTCGTGATCGCGGTGCTTTTCGCACTCAATCTCCGGCGCAAGGCGAAGTCCCGCAGCTATCCGCTGCAGGGAAGCCTGTCGCTGCTACCTGTCCTCGACATAGTCTCCCTGCTCAACAGCACCCTCAAATCGGGAAGGCTGATGGTCGTCTCGCAGTCCGGTCGCGGCGAGGTATTCTTCGAGAAGGGTGAAATCATCCACGCGCGGCTTAAGAGCTGGGACGGGAAGACGGCGTTCCACAAGATAATGTCGCTGCGGAGCGGCCGCTACATCTTCAACAACCACCTGCCCAGTATCCGCCACACGATCACCGAGCCACTCAGTCTCCTGCTGCTCTCGATGAAGTCACGGAACGAGAAGCAGAAGAAGGATCCCGGAAAGAAACCCGCCAGGCAGAGGGAAGAGATATTCAGCTGATCAGATGTCGAGGATCTCGGACTCGGGAATGCATTCACCCGCCACACGGCTGTAGCGCGTCTCCCATCTCAGCG
>JAUWMD010000253.1 GCA_030613345.1 Candidatus Krumholzibacteriota bacterium | reverse complement strand
GCAGGGCTGTGGGCGCCCGCAGCCTCTTGTCGTTCGATCTCGCCCGATCGAACGGCACGGGAGGGGGCGCCAGGCGCGGCGCGGTGCAGACCGGTACCGGGTATCCTCTGCTGCTCGCGCTCTCCGCCGATGAGCACACCTATCGCGGCTCCCCGCTCTCCGTCGGGGTTGCCGGCGCGAAGGTATTCTTCCCATCGGGCTTTATCCGGATCAATCCCGACGATGCGGCCCGGGCGAAGCTGGCCGACGGCGAAGCGGCGGTGATGACTGCCAGGGGATTCGAGACCGAACGTCCGGTGAGGATCGCCCGGAACCAGCAGAAGGGTACACTAGGACTGGCCGTGGGCGCGGGCGATCCGCTCGGCCCCGGTCTGTACGCGGCAAGGATAAGGAAGAAAAATGTTTAAGGTCCTCCAGAACGAGATGCACGTTCCCAACATACACCTCCTCGTGGTCGAGGCGCCCGAGGTCGCCCGGGAGATAAAGCCCGGACAGTTCGTGATCGTCAGGCCGAGCGAGGAAGGTGAGAGGATCCCCCTCAATGTCTCCGACTGGGACAGGGAGGCGGGAACGCTCACGATATTCTTCATGAACGCGGGCAGCTCGACAGACCTGCTCGCATCGGTCGAGGCCGGTTCGGAAATCCCCACCGTCGTCGGTCCGCTCGGCAGAGAGACCGAGATCGAGAAATACGGGACGGTCCTGCTCGTCGGCGGATGCTACGGGATAGGCAGCATCTATCCGATTGCCAGGGCGCTGAAGGACCAGGGCAACAACGTCGTTACGATCATCGAGGGGAGGAGCTCGTACCTGATCTTCTGGGAGGACAGGCTGGCCGAGGTCTCCGATCAGCTGATCGTTATCACGAGGGACGGTACGAAGGGGCTCAAAGGGCATATCAGCCGGCTGCCCGAGATCGTCTCAACGCTCGACACGCCGGTGGACAGGATGATAATCAACGGCTGCACGCACTTGCTCAAGAGAGGATCGGACGCGAGCCGTCCTCTCGGGATAAAGACTATAGTCAGCCTCAACCCGATAATGATCGACGGGACCGGCATGTGCGGGGTGTGCCGCGTGACCGTCGGCTCCGAGACGAAATTCGCGTGCGTGGACGGCCCCGACTTCGACGGCCACGAGGTCGACTGGGCCGAGCTGCGGCAGAGACGCAGGACCTATATCACCGAGGAGGTTGTTCCGACCCGCACAAGCAGGTGCGAGGAGCACGCCGCCTCGCGCCGGGATGGATGATCATGCCGGAGAAGAAGAAACTTGACCTGAACCGGAGAGAGATGCCGAAGCAGCCGCCCGAGGTGCGGAGGCAGAACTTCAACGAGGTCGCCCTCGGCTATCGGGCCGAGACGGCGATCGAAGAGGCTGTCAGGTGCCTGCAGTGCAAAAAGCCGCTGTGCGTCTCCAACTGCCCCGTCGAGATCGACATCCCCGCGTTTATAAAACGCATTGCCGAGGGGGATTTCGCAGCCGGCGCAAAGAAACTCAAGGAGAAGAACCTGTTGCCAGCGGTCTGCGGCAGGGTCTGCCCGCAGGAGGAGCAGTGTGAGGAGACATGTGTCCTCATCAAGAAGGGCGGTCAGATAGCAATCGGCCGTCTCGAACGGTTCCTTGCCGACTGGGAGGCGGCACAGGGAGGGGCGCCGGTTCCAAGAAAGCCGAAAAGGACAGGGAAAAAGGTCGCCGTGGTGGGCGGGGGGCCGGCGGGGCTCACCGTCGCGGGCGACCTGATCAGGCTCGGCCACGAGGTGACGATATTCGAGGCCCTCCACAAGATGGGCGGAGTCCTCGTATACGGCATCCCCGAGTTCCGCCTGCCGAAGGCGATAGTCGAACGGGAGGTACGGTATCTCGAGATGCTCGGTGTGAGGATCGTCACCGATTTCGTCGTTGGCAAGACGAGATCGATCAACAGCCTCCTCGAGGAGTACGATGCGTTATTCGTCGGCTCGGGCGCCGGCCTGCCGTGGTTCATGGACCTCCCCGGCGAGAACCTCAACGGGATCTACTCGGCCAACGAGTACCTGACGCGTATGAACCTGATGAAGGGATTCCTCTTCCCCGACTTCCACACCCCGATAAAGGAGCACAGGCGCGTTGCCACCGTAGGAGGCGGAAACGTCGCCATGGACTGTGCCCGCACCGCGTTGAGGCTGGGCGCCGAATCGAGGATAATCTACCGCCGCTCGCGGGAAGAGCTTCCCGCCAGGCTCGAGGAGGTAGAGAACGCCGAGGAGGAGGGCGTCATCTTCGAGTTCCTCACCCTTCCGCTACGTTACATAGGGGACGGGAACGGATGGGTCAGGGAGATCGAATGCCTCAGGATGAAGCTCGGCGAGCCGGACGATTCGGGACGCCGCCGCCCCGTTCCGATCGAAGGGTCCGAGTTCATCATGCCGATGGACGCCGTCGTATGCGCTATCGGCAACAGCCCCAATCCGCTCATAGCCGACACGACTCCCGGGCTCGAGATAGGCAAGAAGGGTAACATCGTTGCCGACGACGAGACGGGCAGGACGTCCAAGGCGAGGGTATGGGCCGGTGGGGACGTTGTTATGGGGGCGGCGACGGTCATCCTGGCCATGGGCGCGGGGCGCAAGGCGGCCAGGTCTATACACGAGTATCTCAGCTCCGGCTGAACCTACAGCAGGAATGTAATTACGATAAAAATAGCGAATACCGATGGAAACAGTATCCTGGCTATCCTGTCCAGTCTCTCGGCGAACGCGTTGTGGTCGTTGTCGGCCAGCGTGCCTGTCGTGACCGATTCGGCCAGGGCGAGAAAGACGAAAACCGTCGATCCGGTGATGAAGATATCCATACTCGTCATGTATGGGACAGGGGGCAGCACACTGGAGACGGCGAAACGATAAGCGATGAGTGTCAGCATCGAGGTCGCCGCCAGAGTCATCTGCGATCCGAGGTGCTTCGGATTCACGAAAAATACGCTCCACGACATCATGACGATCAGGATCAGCGGGACGACAACGCTCCATATGTAGTAGGCGGATTCCCTGCTGCTCTTCAACTCGATATCGAAACGGAGGAATTCCCTTCCCCCGAAGGCCCTGAATACTCCTGTAACCGGGGTCACCTCTCCAATGGTCCAGTTCGGGATGGAGAAGATGTCAGCTCTGTCGATACTGGCTTCGGTGAAATCGAGTCTTATCTCGGACGGCGAGTGATCGACCGTCAGCATCGTGATGGCTATTGTTCGCTCATCGAAGGGGAAGCGGCGGATGTCGGCCGATGTCGTGAAATCCCCCGAGTAGCGCTGCTCATATGCGACGAGCCCCTTCGCGTCTACCCGTGCGATATCGGGGAAATGCGCCCTGACGTCCCTCTGGTTGTATATGCGGAGCCGCGGGTTCCAGATGTCGGTGAGAGGGAGGGAGATCACGTCGCTCTCCCCGGGACGTGCCAGCCTGGGATCGATCCACTCGAGGCGGATGGAGATGTCCGCCTTGAATATCTGGTCGCGGTCGTCGATCTTCGCGATGTCTATTACATAGAGCTCCACCGAGACTCGGGTCGGCCCCGCAGCGGCCCCCGGACGTGTCCTCATCCCCGGATCGACCTCGAAAGCAGTTGCCGGTGATGTGGTCGACAGGATTGTAAGCAGTAATGCAAAAGCGCCCAGCGCCGGTATGGATCTCATGATCATGTCCCGCCTTTTGTGCAGGTGGTCGAAAAAGTCCATGCGAGTATAACCGATACTCCGGTGGAGTACCAGTATTCAGGATGAAAAGTCCTCACGTGACCCTGGAAGGGTT
>JAUWMD010000222.1 GCA_030613345.1 Candidatus Krumholzibacteriota bacterium | reverse complement strand
CTCTTCTTCAGGGGCGACGGGTTTGCGTGGCTGACGAAGCTCTCGTACAGCAGAAACATCTCGCAGATCGTCTTCTGGGGAACGGCCGGCTTCATGATCAGGTATCTCAGAATGCAGAGGAGAACGGATCTCGGCATGGCCGCCGTCACGGCGGTGGCCGGGACCGCGATACATCTCTCGTATGCTCCCGTCCTCGGGGTGTTTCTGCTCGGCCTGATGGTCTACGTTTCGATCTTGCGCTGGGGAGGGGAATGGACGGGCCGCTTCTGGAAGGCAGTCCCGCTGCTGTCGGCAGCCGTTGCGCTTCCTCTGGCCGTGAGGCTGATAAATTTCCCGGACCGGCCGAACATGATACATACCCATATCCAGGGGATGATGGAGATTGGCGCAGGGCTGAGGGTGACGGACCCTGCGGAGATCATTGCCGGAATGGGATTCCCGTTTCTCTTCGCCGTCCTCGTGATCCCGATCTTTCCGGTAATGACATCGGGATACAGAAGATCCCGACTTGTCTGGCTGCTCTTCGCCGTTCCCACCCTCCTCGTGCTCAATCCGCTTACGGCGACCCCTCTTGATATGGTGACCGGTTACATGCACTACCGTCTGCTCTACGCAGCGCCGGCGATGGTATATCTCGCCCTTGCCGTCTTCGGGGCCGGAAAGGGGGCGTTGACCGGCAGCTGGAGACCCGAAAGCGGTGACAGAGGATGGAAACGCAGGGCCGCGGTGCGGGTGGCCGGAGTTCTTGTATTCGTCCTCTTCGCCGCCGTCTTCCTCAGGCCGTCAGCGGCGTCCCTGCCTGTGAGGATCTCTTCGGCGCTCAATAACGGAGCCGCCGGTGAGGAGGAAAGCGGGGAGCTGCTCTCGGACTTCCTCTCGGATATCCCCGCCGGTTCGGTGATCGCGGCCGATCCCGTATCGAGCTATTACATATCTGCATTCACGGATCATTTCGTAACGGTGATACTGGACCAGCACTGCTCGCCGTCCGATACATCGGCCGTAGCCAGGGTGAGGAGAACGAGGGATATCTATTCTCCCTCGGTTTCCGATTCGATCGTTCTCGACCGGATGCTGGCCGGTGGGGCGGAATACCTTTTTGTCGATGCCGGGCCGCCGATGATGGAGGACTTCTTCGGGGTAAACTCGCAGGAATCAGGCATACGCTCGATGCTCAGGTTCGGATCGTACGAATTCCTCAGGGAGATCCGTTCAAGAGGTTCGATGAAGCTTTTTGCCGTCGACACCTCCTCAACGGCATATTCCAGTAGAGTTCCGAAGGTGAATGGCGCCTGTTCCGGAGAAGGGAATATCCCGGTCGGAGAGGAGATAGTCCTCGGCGACTTCACCATGGATGCGGCCGTATACGCTCCTGGTGATACCGCCGTTATCACAGTGTGCTGGGTGGAAACAAAGCAGGTGGAGTTCGGGCTTCCTCTCTACTGGACGGTAAGATTCGACACAGACTTCAGGAAGGGGCCGTTCTACAGGGAGTGGTACGGCAAGCAGTACAGGCGAAATGCAGAGCGGAAGAGAGGGGAGCTCTACAGGTATACAGTCTCAGGAAGGCTCGCCGGCTATGGCAGGCAGCCCGACATGTGGATCCCGGGAGAGAGGGTGCAGCAGAAAATTCGCGTATGGATACCCCCGGGGATGGCTGTCGGGGATTACACGGTAAGGATATCGGTAAACAGACGGGCTTACCTGCAGAACAGGCATCTGAAGGATTATTTTCTGAACGAGGATACATATGCCGGTTACCGCGCGGGAACCGTGACCATCACCGATTAGACTGATGATATGAGAGCTGACGGACGAACAAGGATAGCCCTGGTATCTGGAGCCGCCTATTCCGGCGGAGCCGAGAAATATATCGAACTTCTCGCCGGCGGGCTTGACAGGGAACGGTTCGAGCCGGTTCTTGTTACCTCCGGCTCGCCTGGTCTCGAGTCTTTAAGGTCGGCCGTTCAGGGTGAGGGTGTGCCGAACGAGACCACCGGAGGGAAATCCTTTTCTACGGCGAGGGGGGCAAGGCTCTTTTCAGGCATCATGAGAAGACTCCGGCCCGATATAGTCCATATCAACATGCCCGGTCCCTTCGATTGCGCATACGGGCTGCCCGTCTCGCTGGCAAGGCTGTCCGGAGCCGGGAGGATCGTAACGACCGAGCATCTGCCCATGGTCGAGTCGTTCGCGAAGGCGAAAGTCTTCAGGTCCCTTCACATGCCGCACGTCTCGAGGGTCATCACGGTAAGTGAGGACAACAGGTCTCATCTCGAAGAGAAGCACGGAGTTCCCGCAAGAAAGATCAGAGTGGTCCACAACGGTATCCCCGATCCGGGGCGGACCTGCGGTGAGGAAAAGGAGGGCGACGGGCCTGTGAACCTGCTTGTGGCCGGAGCACTGGAGAAAAGAAAGGGACATATTGTGATCCTTTCCGCTATGGACCGGCTTCCCGACAGAATCCGTCTTTCGATCGCGGGAGAGGGTCCCCTGCGCGGAAGGCTCGAGACCGAACTCGCTTCAGGAAGGCACGGCGGCAGGGTAGCCCTGCTCGGCGGAGTCGAGGATATGCAGGGACTGATATCGCTATCGGACAGACTTGTCGTCCCGTCCCGGCTCGAGGCGACACCCTACGTCATACTCGAGGCGATGGCGGCAGGCACACCGGTGGTGGCATCCGCGATCTTCGGCATTCCGGAACAGGTCGAAGACGGAGTGACCGGAATTCTCACGCAGCCGGGGGACGAAATCTCCCTTGCCGAAGCGATCCTCCGTCTCTCAGCTGACCCGGGACTGATGAGAAGAATGGGGGAAGCTGGAAGGAAGAGGTACGAGGATCGCTTCACTCTGGACAGGTCTGTCGCCGGGACGGTGGAAGTCTACGAGGAACTTCTATAAAGACCGGTCAGCCGATTGAAGAGGCAATCAGAGTGGTTCGATGTATCCGACCGGCGGGAAATCGTCGAGGTTGCCTGCTATAGATATATTGAGGAACGAGTTGACCCACCAGTATATGTCGTTCTTCGCCACCGAACTCTGTAGCTTCTTCATCCGCGCGCGGCGTTCACGGAGGTCCATCATACAGGCGGTGAAGATGGCGTCGGAAACCTCTTCGATATTGTACGGGTTGACGAGAATAGCCCCTTTCCTCATTTGCGGAGCAGCGCCCGCGAATTCGCTGAGGATCAGGACACCCGACTGTTCGGTGTTCGAGGCGCAGTATTCCTTCGCAACGAGGTTCATCCCGTCCTTGAGCGGAGTGATCAGTGCTATCTCAGCCGTCCTGTAATAGGCGAGCAGCTCGGGGCGGTCGAGCGACCTGAAGATGTAATGGATCGGTACCCAGCCAGAGCGGGTGAACCTTCCGTTGATCTCGCCCACCATCCGTTCGATCTTGATCTTGAGATCCTCGTACATCGGGATGTTGCGCCTGCTCGGGACGACTACCTGCACCAGCGTGATCTTTCTGTGCAGCTCTGGATGCTTTTCGAGCAGGTTCTCGAAGGCCCTGAGCCTGTAGGGGATGCCTTTCGTGTAGTCCAGCCTGTCGACGCCGAGGACGATCTTACCCTTGGGGATGTCCTCGTGGATGTACCAGGCGGCGTCTGCCACTTCACGTGTTCCCGCCATCTGGGCAAACTCGTTGTAGTCAATACTTATCGGGAAGTAGCCGATCCTGATCGACCTCTCACCGGCTCTCGCTGTCAGGACCTGTCCTTTTCCCTCGATGGAGATGTCCTTGACGAAGGTGCGCAGGCACTGGATGAAATTGCGCCTGTCCCTCAGCGTCTGGAAACCGATTATATCGAAGTCGAGCATCGAGTGCAGGATCTCAGCTCTCCACGGGAGCTTGACGAAGATGTCGAGAGGGGGGAAGGGGATGTGGAGAAAGAATCCGGTATTTGTCGTGATCCCCATTTTCTTCAGCTCGCGGGCGGTGCAGAGAAGATGATAGTCGTGGACCCAGATGAAATCTTCCGCCCCCGCGTTCTTGCTTATGACCTGAGCGAAGCGGGCGTTGATATCGATGTAAGCCTGCCAGTAGGAGGGGTCGAAATTGCAGTACGACTGGAGGTCGTGGAAGAGCGGCCAGAGCACCTCGTTGGAGAGGCCGATGTAGTATCGCTTCACGTCCTCCTCTTCGAGATGGACCGGTACCATGGAGAATCCTGCTGTGTTCGAGGCGAAGGAGAGCTGATCGGAGATATCTACCGTGCCCGATATTCCCGGCCAGCCTATCCAGACGCCGCCGCGGTCCCTCATTACGGGGGCGGGAGCGGTGCCAACCCCTCCCGACCCGGGAATGCGCTTCCACGAGTCGCCCTGCCGCGCGAGGCCGAAGGGGAGCCTGTTGGATGCTATGATCAGTTTTCGATTGTTGTTATTCATCAGTCTT
>JAUWMD010000218.1 GCA_030613345.1 Candidatus Krumholzibacteriota bacterium | reverse complement strand
CCCGGGAGTCTCCTGTTCTTTCTTCTCCCCGCCGCATCCCGCCATGCGCAATACAGCGACCGCCACCGCAACGCCAGATCTCTTCCATAAACGTCTCTGCATCAGATCCTCCTGGTTTTCCGTATTATACGCCCATGGGGACGATTCATTCCATTCGGACGGGGATTCCCTGCCGGTTCAGGAATCTCCCTTGCCCTTGTCGTTTTTGGAACCGAACCGCTTCCAGTTCATAGCCATGTCGTGGAGGGCCTGCCTGACAAGCTCGTTGACGGCACCCTTCTGGTACTTGCCGCTCTTGAGCTTCCGCCCGGCCTTGCCACCGGTGCGTATCGCAATCCCCTCGTCGACATGTTTGACAGGATATATATGGAACCGGCCCTTTTCGACGGCATCGACCACTTCCTGGTCGAGCATGAGGTCGGGGACGTTCTGCCGGGGGATGATGACTCCCTCCGTTCCCGTGAGCCCCTTCGCCCTGCAGACGGTGTAGAATCCCTCTATCTTCTCGTTGACCCCGCCGATCGGCTGTATATCGCCCTTCTGGTTGATCGAACCGGTTACGGCGATGTCCTGCCTTATCGGCAGGCCCGCCAGGCCGGACAGGATGGCGTAGAGTTCGGTGGAGCTGGCACTGTCTCCATCGACGCCTCCGTAAGACTGCTCGAAGCAGAGACTGGCGCTCATCACGAGCGGGCTTTCCTGCCCATACCTGCTCCTGAGAAAACCCGAGAGGATCAGTACGCCCTTGTTGTGCGTGCTGCCGCTAAGGTCCGCCTCCCTCTCGATATTGATAACGCCCGAGTTGCCGAGAGAGGTGACTGCAGTTATCCTCGACGGCTTGCCGAACATGTAGTCACCAAGGTTGTATACCGACAGCGCGTTGACCTGGCCGACGACCGAGCCGGCGGTGTCGATCATCAGCGTCCCGTCATCGATCCTCTCCTGGATCTTCTCCTCGAGCATGTTGACCCGTTTGATCCTTTGCTGGATCGCGAGGTCGACGTGCTCGCGCGTGGCGACCCTCTTCCCCGCCTTCCCGGCATGATAGTGGGCCTCGCGAACTATGTCGGAGATCAGGCTGAACCTGGTCGAGAGCTTCGCCTGCCGGCCGGCGACGCGGACTCCGTACTCGACGACGGCCGCCACACCATCGGGATCGAACGCCTTGAGGTCTTCCCTGTCGGAGATTCCCTTGATGAACCCGGCGTACTGCTTGATCACCGCCGCCCTGTTGTCGATCTCACGGTCGAAATCGGCCCTTATCTTGAAGATCTTCATAAAATCCTCGTCAAACGATTGCAGCAGATAGTAGAGGCGCGAATCGCCGATCAGCACGATCTTGACCTTCACGCACATCGGTTCGGGTTTCAGCGCCGAGGAACTCATCATGCTCCACGAGTCGTAGTTCTGGATGACAGCTTCGCAGCTCTTCAGCGTTCTCTTGAGGATTTTCCAGACTCCCGGCTCGGTGAATACGTCGAGCGCGTTCATGACGAGATACCCGCCGTTGGCCCTGTGGAACGCGCCGCCGCGTATGCTCATGTGGTCCGGCTTGGACCATCCCGACGGCGTGAAATCCCTCTCGATGACGCCGAATACGTTTCTGAGATCGGGGAAGTTCTCGATGACGACGGGCGGAGCCGTCGTCTCGGAGTTGTCGACGACGACATTGACCCTGAATTCCCGGAAAGGGTCTTCCATATGGCCGTCTTCGGCTATGAAGGCGGCCATGACGGCCCTCTGCTCCTCTTCGTCCTTCGCCCTGAAAAGGTCGAGACGCTTCATGATCTCCTTCTCAATATTTTTCAGCGTCTTGCTCAGCGTCTCGTTTTTATACTTCCTGTCGATCTCGAGGATCATCTCGTGGATCGTCGGCTGCACTACGTCAATGTCGAGCTTCTCGAGCTTCTTCTTGAGGTTGCGCTCTAGCTTCTTCATCCTGTCGTAGATCTGGGTCATCTCCTCGGAGAGGGATTCGGACGATTCCTTCATCCTCTCGAAATCCTCTTTTGAGACCTTGCCCTCTTCGACAAGCTGGGAGAGCGTCGCATAATCGACGGGTGTCCCGTCGACGACCGGCACGAGCTGGGGTTTCATGACCGGGCCGACCTGGAGGCTGACCATAGCGAAGCTTTTCTTGCCGATCTTCTCCTCGAAAGCCGCTGCGACCTTCTTCTGCTTCGCCTGAATCGATTCTATAAGCCTCTTGCGGCGGTTCTGATAATAGTCGCTCTTGAACAGCGACGGGATGTTCTTCTTCAGGTCGCGGATGAGGTCGTCCATGTCGGTAGCGAGCTCGTTGCCCTGCCCCGCCCCGAGCTCGACTGAGACCGGGTTGCTCGGATGGCGGAAGTTATACATGTAGCATATGTCGGGAGGGATCGGATCCTTGCGCTCGAGCTTCTCGAGGAGATGCTTGATCGTCGACGTGCGCCCCGTGCCGACCAGCCCGGTGATGAATATGTTGTACCCGCGGTGCTCGAGCTCGAGCCCCATCTTTATCGCCATCAGCGCACGGTCCTGGCCGATGATGTCGGTGCACGGCTTCAGATCGTTCGTGGTCCTGAAATCGAGGTACTTGCCGGGGCACTTCCATCTGAGCTTGCCAGCCGGCAGTTCTTTCGGCCTGGGTGCGTCTGCCATCGTTTTCCTCCGGACGGTCCGTGTTATTTCAGCGGAATCTCATGCAAGACGTTCTCCGCCGCCCCCTGACGCGGGAACATGAGGGGCAGTTTAATTCTTTTCCAGGCGCGAGTCAAGAGAGCCGTTGACAGGATCTTTTCACCTACAATACTCTGAACGTCGTGAGATGCAATCCCTGTTCAAGAAGAAGGAGGGTAGTTGTCCAGACCAATGAACGGCTCTCGCAAGATCGTATTAATGGAACCTCCTTACTACAGGCTGTTCAAGGATACTTATTCGATGGACAGGCATCCCCTGTCTCTTGGCTATCTTTCGGGGACGATAAAGACCAGGACCGACTGGGATGTAGTTTCCTATAACGCCGATTTCAAGCCCGGCGGCGAGATTTTCAGCTACAAGCATTTTGCGGGAGAAGGATTCGAATACTACCTCGAGAATCTGAGAACAGTGACAGGAGGGTTATGGAGGGAGATCGAACATTCCCTGGAGACTGAAGGCCCGTCGGTCCTGGGAATAACCGCAAAATCACAGAATTTCACATCGGCACTGAGGGTCGCGAGGCTGGCAAAAAAAATGGATCCCGGGATGCTGATCGTTCTCGGCGGGCCTCATGCTTCCATGGTCGGAATGGACGCGATGAGAAATCCGGAAGTGGACATCTGTGTCGTCGGTGAGGGAGAAAATACGATCGTGGACCTCCTCGACGCACTGGACGGACGGAGAGATCTCACAGACGTCCCCGGTCTGATCCTGAGAGATGGTGAAAAAATTATCAGCACAGGAACGCGGGATCTTATAGAGGATCTGGACACTCTCTGTTTTCCTCACGAGCACGCGCCCGAACTGCTTAAGGATTATGACAGATATCCGGCTTCTGCCTTCAAAAACATCTTCGCGACACGGGGATGCCCATACAACTGCTTTTTCTGCGGCTCGCGCGAAATATGGACCAGAAGAACGAGATTCAGGTCGATCGAGAACGTGATCAATGAGATCAAGGGACTTCGGGCGCGCGGGCTCGACTCGGTCCATTTCGACGACGACACTTTCGGGGTTAACAGGAAGTACCTGTTCGGACTGTGCGCCGCTATCAAGCGGGACTGCCCGGGATTGGAATGGAGCTGCGAGATACATGTAAAACTGGTCGACGATCAGGTCGTGCGGGCGATGAAGGAAGCGGGGTGCAACAGGATATATCTCGGTGTCGAATCGGGCAACGATTCGATCCTTTCAGAGATAAGAAAGGAATTTACCTTCGAGGAGGCCCTCGACGCCAGCAGGGTCATAAAGAAGCATGGAATATCGCTCCGAGTCTTCATGATGATCGGATTCCCCCAGGATACCCGGGAGACGCTGAATGATACGATCAGGGCGATCAGAAAGATCGACTGCGATTCGATCATATTCAGCATTTTTACTCCGTATCCCGGTACGGAAGCTTTCCGGTATTGCGAGCAGCGGGGGCTTGTCGACGAGGATTTCGATGTCGCGCTCTACAACCATCAGAGCCCCGCAAACTATTTCTGCGACAATATATCCCCAAAAGAATTCAGGAAACTTGCAGTCAAGACGGCCAGGACGGTGGACAGGATCAACACTATGAAGCGGCTCAAGCAGGTCTTCTCTGCGGGGATATTATCCAGGATCGGCCGACTGGGAATGAAGGAAAGCCTGAGGAGAGGGAAGAGACTGCTACTTCGCCGATGAGATCACGGGGAACTCCCCGGCCGTATCTTACAGCCGCCTGATGACGACGGCAGTCGTATCATCCTGAAGTCTCACGCTCCCGGCGAAATCCCTGATCTCCTTGAACAGGTCCCGGATGATCTCAAACGCCGGTGATGAGATTTTCGCTTTGACGAATTCGACGAGACGCTTCTCGTCGTAGATATCTCCGTCAGCGTTAGTC
>JAUWMD010000169.1 GCA_030613345.1 Candidatus Krumholzibacteriota bacterium | reverse complement strand
GAGGCTTGTGCGGCAGGTCTCTCCCCGTCGCGCGGGGCATTACGCCCGGCAGCGGGCCGGCGCATTTCGCCCTCTTTGGATACGACCCGCTCGTTCCTGAAAACGACGCAGGCAGGGGGGTCGTGGAAGTAATGGGGACAGGGTACGACCTTCTCCCCGGTGACGTCGCGATAAGGGGTAATTTCGCGACGATCGACGGCGACGGGATCCTCACCGACAGGCGTGCGGGAAGGATCCCCCACGAGGAGGGGGAGAGGATCTGCGCCAGGCTTGGAGAAGGGATAAGGGAGATCGACGGGGTCGAGATAATTGTGATGCCCGTGCGCGAATACAGGTTCGGCCTGGTCCTCAGAGGAGAAGGCCTCTCTCCCGATGTCGAGGAGACCGATCCTCAGGTTACGGGAAAGAAGCCCCTGTCTCCCGTCGCGATGAACGCCGGGGCGGAGCGGACCGCCTCGATCATCGCCCGGTTCATCGAGATGGCCAACGCGATCCTCGCCGACGAAAAGAAGGCGAACACGGTCCTTATGAGGGGCATATCTAGCAGGCCCGTCATCGAGCCCTTCTCGGACAGGTACGGTCTTTCAGGGGCAGCCGTCGCGGCATACCCGCTCTATCGCGGCGTCGCCCGGCTCTGCGGGATGGACCTCGTCGACACGGGATTCACCGTGAAAGAGGAATTCGATACGGCATCTGAGATCTTCAGGCGAGGAGAGCACGATTTCATCTTCATACACATCAAGAAGACCGACTCGTACGGTGAGGACGGCAACCTCGAAGGGAAGAAGGGAGTTATCGAGGAGGTCGACGCGCACCTGCCGATACTACTCGGCCTCGAGCCCGATGTGCTGATCGTCACCGGCGACCATTCCACACCCTGCGCGATGAAGAGCCACTCGTGGCACCCGGTGCCGTTCATGCTGAAGTCTGAATTCTGCGGTATCGACGGGGCCGCCGCCTTCAGCGAGGCTGAATGCGACCGAGGCGCCCTCGGCGTCTTTCCCGCGGTCGATATCATGACGCTCGCCCTCGCCAACGCGGGCAGGCGGAAGAAGCACGGCGCCTGACGCCTACATGCCGCTGCTTTTCCTCCGGAATGTCGAGACCACCTGCTCGAGAGTCGTGATGTTCTGCTCCTCGAGTATCTGGTCGTTCCCGGTGTTGGTAATCATCCTCATCGAATAGAGCTTCCCGTCCATCAGCGTCATCGTCCACAGCCAGGCTCCTCCGCCCCTCGTCCCCGTGCCCCGCCTGTAGGCCCATCTGCCGTACGCCGCGGGAACAACGTCTTCGCCGACGATCAGCTTTCTCGAGCCCTCCACCTTCAGATCGTACAACCCATCCTCCGAGCCGGCGTAACGGGCCATCCTGCCGTGGATATCCTCGAGGATCACCTCGCTCATGCTCGTCGGATGCCATCTCAGTTCCAGCTCGATGTATCCCTCGTTCGACTGTACGAGCCACTGGACCATGCCGGCATCGGGCCCTCCCGCGCCGTCGCTCACAACGAACCCGGTCGGCATATCCATCTCGACGCGCGGTGATACCACTTCGACGATCTTCGTGCGGTATATCGCCTGGAGGTTAAAGGGAAGGATGTTTGCCTGAAGATATCCTTCGGTCCCGGGGACCTTGATCTCCAGTATCGACTGGGAAAGTGTTCTCCCTCTTCTTATCGCGTCAATGGTGAGCCCGGTCAGGTCGACAATGTAACTTTTCGTCAAGTCGATCATGCCGGCATCTCCGGCCTGGCCCTGCCCCGGCACGATGATCCCGGGCTGCGTGTCAAAGAGCCTGTCGAGTGTGTTGAGCCAGTTTCCGAAATCGGCTCCCTGGTCGCCCATGTTGGGATGATACCCGTTGCTGACCAGCCCCCCGGTAAAGACTATACGCTTGGAGGGCACGGCGACAACGAGGTCTCCCGCCGTGTGGCCCGGGCCGAAATACGTTACGACCACCTCGATCCCGCCGAGGTCGAGGTGGAGTTCGTCGGCTACGAACGAGTCGGGAAGGGCCAGCTCCACTTCCTTTATCATCTCGAAGACATCGGGCTTCCGGTCCCTGTAATAATCCCTGTAGCCGGGGCTGAATCTCTCCATCTCGATATTCGTCTCTGGTCTTGCGAGGATGATCGCGCCCTCTTCGCGGAAGATCGAGTTCCCCCAGACGTGATCGGGATGATAGTGCGTATTGACGAGATACTTGATGGGCAGGTCGGTGACCGAGCGGATCTCATCGCGGAGCTGCCTGGCGTGGTTGTACGTAAACCGCGAATCGACCACGAGCACCGCCTCGCCGCCCACGATGAACCCGGAGTTAGCCCCGAGGCCATCCGCCGATGACGGTCCCGCCGCGATAAAGGCATAGACCCCTTCGTCGAGACGGATGAGCCCCGTTCCGTTGATGTCGGCCTGCCGGGAGCACCCGGCCGCGATAACGGCGGCCAGCGCCGCGGCGATGATCCATCTGCTTGATTTCATAAAGCGGTCTCCTTGTCTCCTGATATTTCGTTTCGGTGATCTCCACGCGCAGGTGGAGTATATAGCAGGCGGGCCGCCCGATGCAAAACCTACATCTCCGGCGGCCCGCCGTCTGCCTGCTTTTCCATATATGGATTTTCAAGCCTTACTATACGGCTCCGTCTATCCACTGCTTGAGGTGTTCCTTCGGCAGGGCTCCCGAAACGGAGGCCACTTCCTCGCCGCCCTTGAATATCTTGAGCGTCGGGATCCCCATGATGCCGTACTTGATGGCGATGTTTCTCGCATCATCGGTGTTGATTTTGGCGAAAGAGATCTTTCCCTCGTACTCGTCGGCCAGCTCTTCGATGATCGGCCCAATCATCAGACAGGGGCCGCACCACGGCGCCCAGAAATCCACGACCACCGGAACGGCCGAATCGAGCACCTGTGCCTGGAATTCATCTTCGCCTACATGAAGTACCTTGTCGCTCATTTTCCCTCCTTGCCGTCAGCCGCGGAAGCACCCGCATCTGCCGAGGCAGTTCAGCATAGTGACCACATTTTTTTCCTTGAGCCTGTAATAGACCCTCGAAACCTCTTTTCTCCGCTCTACGATGTCGTTCAGCCTGAGATTCTTCAGCTGCTGAGACACCATTGACTGTTTCAGGCCCGAAAGCTCGCAGAGCTGGGAAACGGTCCTCTCGCCGCCGACCAGGATGTTGACGAGCCGAAGCCTCGCTGGATTGGCCAGAGATTTGAGGATCTCGGCCGACTTCTCTATCTCGTCTTCCCTGAGCGGCCCCGGCGGCACCGCCGTCCCCCTTCTTTCCTTTGTTGTTTTTCTCATAACAGAATCATAATATTATAATATCAGGTTATTGTCAATAACAAAATTCCGTCGGGGCGATTTTGTGCCGAAATCCCCTGTAAACCTTGACATCGCCATGGAGTGGGAATAGAGTCTTTGTTGCCCGGCAGGGCGGCCGCGCCGCCCTCGGGTGTCCGCGACTGCACGGACAGGGCTGTGAATGAAGGAGGAGGGTTTCATGCTCAAAGGTCTGTACGTTGCTCTCGTTACACCGTTTGCGGAGGACGGAAGCCTCAACGAGGAGAAGCTCCGTGAGCTGGTCCGGTTTCATATCGACGCCGGCACCGATGGACTGGTCCCCTGCGCCACCACCAGCGAGAACCCCACATACACCTGGGAGGAGCATTTCAGGATCATCGAGATCGTCGTCGAGGAAGCGGCGGGAAAGCTCAAGGTAGTGGCCGGATGCGGCACCAATTCGACGTCCAAATCGATCGAAAATATAAAGAAGGCGAAGGAGCTCGGAGTCGACGGCGCCATGGTAGTGACTCCATACTACAACAAGCCGACCCAGGAAGGGTTATACGCGCATTTCATGAAGCTCGCCGATGACGGCCGGCTCCCGCTGATGCTTTACAACGTCCCGGGCAGGACCGGCCTGAACATGAAGCCTTCCACCGTCGCCAGGCTCTCGCAGCACGACCTCATCGTAGCGGTCAAGGAGGCGAGCGGCTCGGTCGAGCAGATGGCCGAGATCATCATGCTGTGCGAAGGCAGGATAAACCTCCTCTCTGGAGACGACACAATAACCCTCCCGATACTGACAATCGGCGGAACGGGCGTGGTGAGCGTCGTGGGGAACATCGTTCCGAAGGATGTGCGCGCGATGATATCGGCGTATGAGAAGGGGGACCTCGACGAGGCCCGCGTCCTGCATTACAAACTGCTCCCCCTCAACCAGTCGATGTTCATAGAGACAAATCCGATGCCGGTCAAGGAAGCGATGAACATGCTCGGCATGGCCGTAGGCAACGTCCGCCTGCCGCTTGTCAGGATGCTCCCCGAGAATCTCGTCAAGCTCGCGGCCGCGCTCACCGACTACGGGCTCGAGGTGAAAAACCGGCCGGCATAGGGGCACGAAATGATCAAGGTAGTTGTCAGCGGAGTCCTCGGCAGAATGGGCGGCATCGTTGCCAGTGAGATCGACGCAACAGACGATCTCACCCTTGCGGGTGCTGTCGATGTCGCCGGTCACGAAGGTATCGGGAGCTCCGTCTGCGGGATCGAGACGACCGACGATCTGACGTCGGCCCTTGACGGCGCAGATGTCGCCGTCGACTTTACCTTGCCCGAATCGACTTCAGCTTTCTTCGAGGCCTGCTCCGCGGCGGGAGTGCCTGCGATAACGGGAACGACCGGCCTGTCCCACCAGCAGATCACCCGGGCGAGGGAGATCTCTGGCAGCATCCCCGTGCTGATCAGCCCGAACATGTCGCTCGGAGTCAATCTGCTCTTCAAGGTCACCGAGGATATCGCCAGGGCCCTCCCTGGATTCGACATCGAGATCACCGAGATCCACCACAACAGGAAGAAGGACTCCCCGAGCGGCACAGCCGTAAAGCTGGCCGAGGCCGTACTCAAGGCACGCACCGGGGCGAACGTGATCCACGGAAGGCAGGGGATGGTCGGCGAGAGACCCGCCGAGGAGATCGGCATGCATTCGCTGCGCGGCGGTGACGTCACCGGCGAGCACACCGTTATCTTCGCCGGAGAGGGCGAGAGGGTCGAGCTGACGCACAGGGCCCATTCGCGCAGGACGTTCGCGATGGGCACGCTGCGCGCGATAAGATTCATCGCCGGCAAGCAGGCCGGCTTTTACAAGATGTCGGACGTCCTGGGGCTCTGAGCCGCAGCCTAGAGGTTGAAACAGACGACGCGCGGCTCGGTCATCTCCTGGAGGGCGAACTTGATGCCCTCGCGCCCGAGTCCGCTGTTCTTCACGCCGCCGAACGGCATCAGGTCCACGCGATAATCGGACGAGTCGTTGATGATGATGCCGCCGACCTCGAGTTCCTTTATCGCCTTGAACGCCTTGCCGATATCTTTCGGGAATATTCCTGCGTGCAGGCCGAAGTCGACCGCGTTGGCCCTCGCTATAGCCTCGTCGAGGTCTGCGACCGGGTAGAGGTTCACCGTCGGGGCGAAGACCTCGTCCTTGTCGATCCTGCACCCTTCAGGTACGTCGGCCAGCACGGTCGGATCGTAGATCGCGCCGTTGCGCTTGCCGCCGGTTAGTATCCTCGCACCCTTAGCCACGGCATCGTTGACCCACTTCTCGATCCTGATAGCCTCTCCCTCGGCGATCATCGGACCCATGTCGCAGTCCTCGTCGAGCTTCGGTCCTACCTTGTACTGCCTCGTGCGCGAGACGAAGAGGGTCTCGAACTTCTTGTAGATACCCTCCTCGATGTATATGCGCTGGACCCCGATGCAGTTCTGACCGGCGGCCCAGAAGGCGCCCGAAACGGAGTTCTCTACGGCCTGCTCGAGATCGCAGTCGTCGCAGACTATGACCGGCGTGTTGGAGCCGAGCTCCATACCTATCTTCTTCAGGCCGGCCTTCTTCAC
>JAUWMD010000064.1 GCA_030613345.1 Candidatus Krumholzibacteriota bacterium | reverse complement strand
AGCTGTGGGAAAGTTCTGTGCCGAGGTCTTCAGGGCGACCGTATGCGAGGACTCTTGCGTGCTTCGCAGGACGATGGAGAGCGGGGCGCCGGTGATCAACGAGGAGATCTCGATCGTCCGTTCCGACGGAGAGACGATTCCGGTGAGCATCTCGACCGCCCTGCTGAGAGACCAGGAAGGGAACGTCGTCGGCGGCGTCGAGACATTCCGCGACCTTTCCGTGATCGAGGAGCTGCGCAAGGAGCTCAGCGCCTCCCACACCTTTCACGACATCATCAGCAAGAACCACAAGATGTTCGATCTGTTCGACATCATGCCCGACCTGGCCGAGAGCGAAAGCACCGTTCTTATCGTCGGCGACAGCGGGACCGGCAAGGAGCTGTTCGCCAGGGCTATCCACGACCTGAGCACGAGGAGCTCCGGCCCGATCGTAACGGTCAACTGCGGGGCGCTTCCCGACACCCTCCTCGAAGCGGAGCTGTTCGGTTACCGGGAGGGAGCCTTCACAGACGCGCGGAAGGACAAACCGGGCAGATTCGCCATGGCCTCGGGAGGGACCATATTTCTCGACGAGATCGGTGACATATCTCCCGCCACCCAGGTAAAACTGCTTCGTGTCCTGCAGGAGCGCGTCTACGAGCCGCTCGGCGCGACCGAGTCGGTAAAAGCAGATGTGAGGGTCATCACTGCGACAAACAGGGACCTCGACGCGATGGTCGAGGAAGGCACGTTCAGGCGGGACCTGTACTACAGGATAAACGTCGTTCGCCTCAGGATCCCGCCTCTGCGGGAAAGGAGGGAAGACGTCCCGCTGCTCATCGATCATTTCATCAGCAGGTTCAACAGGCTGCGCGGGCGCAATGTCACGGGGGTAACGGCCGAAGTGATGTCAACGCTGATGGGGCACGATTATCCCGGAAACGTGAGGGAATTGGAGAATATCATCGAGCATGCCTTTGTCCTCTGCCGCACGGGTATGATAGGAATGCGCCATCTTCCAGACAGCTTCAGGCCTCCTGAAGGCGGGAAGGGGCCGGGCGAGACGGCCAGTCTGCCGGAGCTGGAAGGGCATTTTATCCTCGAGGCGCTCAGGAGGAACGGATGGAACAGGGAGCAGACCGCCCGTGAGCTCGGTATGCACAAGACGACCCTGTGGAGGAAGGTCAAGCGCCTGGGCCTCAAGCTCCCGTCGTCGAAGGACGGCAGGAGCCGCCTGTCCACTTGAATCCTTCGGGCAATACGGTTCTCACGCAGATCAGGCCGGCTCCGAGCGCATAATACTGCAAATATGCATCTTTACCTCGGTCAGTATAGTAGCAATAATGCAACTATAAGGCAGGTGGAGCCGATTGCCCGCATACCGCATGACTATCGTAACCTGCTAATATAATAACAGATAAATGAATTATTCCCGTATGGGTCTGCCAGGGCACGAAAGATGCTTTACATGATTGTGAGGCATATTTGCAATGAAAGTAGCATTACCCATAAGGAATGGCAGGGTCTCACCGGTATTCGATGTGGCGTGCAGGTTGATCGTCGTCGCATTCGAGGGGGGCACACCGGCCGAACGATCCGAATTCTCGATCAAAGAGAGCGGCGGCGATGCGCGGGCAATACTGCTGCAGGAACTGGGGATATCGGTGCTGATATGCGGTGCGATCTCGAACCAGACGGCCCGTATCGTCGAGCGTCGCGGCATCGAGCTGATACCGTGGATCGTCGGTGAGATCGACGATGTCATAGATGCGTACTGCGCCGGCTCGCTGGGCAGTGACGGATTCATCATGCCGGGATGCAGGCACAGGCACGGAAGAAGAAAGTTATTCCGCAGTGAGAACCGGCGCGGGGCCGGCGGTGAGAACTGGCGGCGAGACGGTGGCGAAGGTCGCCGGCGGGCCGGCGGAAGGAGGAACGAGGAATGAAGATAGCAATATCATCGGCGGGGAGAAAAGCGGACAGCCCGATGGATGCCCGGTTCGGGAGGGCCGGATACTTCCAGATATTCGATACCGATACCGGCGAATACGAGGTCGTCGATAACACGACCGGCAGGGACGCGATGCAGGGGGCGGGTGTGCAGGCGGGCGAGCTTGTGGCGAGCAGGGGAGTTTCGACTCTTATAACGGGTCACTGCGGGCCGAAGGCGTTCGAGGTCCTCAGGGCCGCTGGCGTCAAGGTAGTGTTGTGCGGCGGCGGAACAGTGGAAATGGCAATAGGCAAGTTTATCAATGGCGACCTGAAAGAGATCGCCGGACCGGATGTTAACAGCCATTGGGGCTGAAAGGAGGCATCGACATGCCAGGAGGAGACAGAAGCGGACCGAGAGGCGGAGGACCGAGGACTGGAAGGGCTGCCGGGTACTGCAGCGGATACGATACTCCGGGGTTCATGAATCCCGCAGGGCAATACGGCGGGGGAGGCGCTTATGGCGCGGGAGGCATGCGCGGAGGCGGATATTTCGGTGGCGGATACGGACGGGGCAGGAGAAATCGCTTTTTCGCGACCGGCCTGCCGCGCTGGAGTCGTGGAGGAATAGGGCGCCGGCTGTTTAATCCTTACGGATACGACGGCTATGAGGCTGATTTTCCCCGGGCCGAAAGCGCCGGAGACGAACTCGATTATCTCAGGCAGGAAGCCGAGTTTCTCGAGAAAAGTCTTGGATCGATATCGGACAGGATCAGCGAACTCGAAGCTGCCGCGAAAAAGGAAACAGACTAAGGGATGAGGATTGCATTCGCAAGCGGCAAGGGGGGGACGGGAAAGACCACCGTAGCAGTCAACCTGGCCGTTTCGGCTGTGAGAGTTGGCCTCGGGACGGCGTATGTGGATTGCGACGTCGAGGAGCCGAACGGTCACATTTATCTCGAGCCCGAGAAAGATCTTTCCCTCCCCGTTGCCGTCGAGGTCCCGGAGATCGATGAATCGCTGTGCACCGTATGCGGCGAGTGCGGGAGGATCTGCGAGTTCAATGCCATCGCCGTGCTGGGCGACAGGGTGATGGTCTTCCCCGAGTTGTGCCACGGCTGCGGCGGGTGTTTTCTCGTCTGTCCCGTCGATGCCATGAAGCGCTCCGGGCGTCTTGTCGGCAGGGTCGAAACAGGTGTTTCGAAGATCGCCCCGTGCGGAGAAGATCGAACCGCCCCCGGCGGGGAAGGGGAGATCTCGTTCGTTCAGGGAATCCTCAAGGTAAAAGAGGCGATGCCTCTGCCGGTCATACGGGAAGTAAAAAAACACATACCCGACCGGGATATCGTCATCATTGACTGTCCGCCCGGGAACTCCTGTCCGATGGTCGAGTCGGTCCGCGGCGCGGACAGGGTGATACTGGTCACCGAGCCGACGCCGTTCGGGCTCAACGACCTCGAGATTGCCCTCAAGACGGTCAGGGAGATGGATATCCCGGTCGATATCATCATGAACAGATGCGATCCGGACGCCGAGCTGCCGGCCGGGGCCTTCGATGACGGAGGAGCCAGGGTGATCGCGAGGATCCCCGAATCCCGCGAGATAGCGGAGATCAATTCGAGAGGCGGGCTGGCATCACTCGAGTCGCCTGAATTTGCCAGGATCATCGACAAGATACTAGAAAAGATCCTGCGTGCGGCCAGGGAGGCACGGCGATGAAGGAACTGGTCGTGATCAGCGGAAAGGGAGGAACGGGCAAGACGAGCATCGCGGCGTCGCTGATAAAGCTGTCGGATGGTGTGGTTGCGGCAGACTGTGACGTCGATGCCGCGAATCTTCATCTCGTCGTAAAGCACAGGGTGCGCAGGACCACCGCGTTCCAGGGTGGCAAGAAGGCCGTCATAGACGACGCTCTCTGCACGTCGTGCGGAAAGTGCGCCGAATTGTGCCGGTTCGATGCCATCGACAATATTGACAGCAGGTTTCACATAGATAAATTCGCTTGTGAAGGGTGCGGAGTATGTGCATATTTCTGTCCCGAACGAGCCATAACGCTGCTCGAGGAAGCGGGTGGAGAGTGGTTCCTGTCCGATGCCGATTCGGGCCCGATGGTACATGCGCGGCTGACGCCCGGCGGTGAGAACTCGGGCAAGCTGGTCACGATCGTCCGCAAAGAGGCGAAGAGGGCCGCGGCGGACGGTGGGTACGGCACGATCATCGTCGACGGAGCTCCCGGCATAGGATGTCCCGTGATAGCATCGATCACAGGCGCGGACGCCGTGCTCGTGGTTGTGGAGCCTACACTTTCCGGAATGCACGATATGAAGCGCGCCCTGGAGCTCGCCGGTTATTTCGGTGTGAAGGCGATGCTGGCCGTCAACAGATTCGATATCAACGAAGAGATCGCGGCCGAGATCATCGAGTATGCAGCCGGTAACGGCATTCACCTGGCCGGACGGGTACGGTACGATTCCGATGTGACGCGAGCCCAGATAAACGGGATGAGCGTTGTCGAATACTCCGACGGGCCTGCCGCCACCGACATCAGGCGGCTATGGAAGGCTGTCGTCGACGAACTGGATCTGGAGGTATGATGAACGACAAGATGGACCAGGAGAAGCTCACCGGGAGACTCTCCAGGATAAAGCACAAGATCCTCATCCTCTCTGGAAAGGGAGGAGTGGGCAAAAGCACTGTGGCAGTCAATCTCGCCGTGGCATTGGCAGCGGCGGGTAAAAAAGTCGGCCTTCTCGACGTCGACATCCACGGGCCCAGCGTGCCCAAGATGCTCGGGATAGAGAATATGACCCTGCAGGGCAGCGGGGACTCGATCAACCCCCTCGAGGTCGGCGACAACCTCAGGGTGATGTCGATAGGGCTGCTGCTCAGGAGCGCCGATGACGCGGTTATCTGGCGAGGGCCGATGAAGATGGGCGTCATAAAGCAGTTCCTCTCCGATGTTGAGTGGGGGGATCTCGACTACCTCGTGATAGATTCCCCGCCCGGAACGGGCGACGAGCCCCTGTCGGTCGCCCAGCTCGTTCCCGACGCCGACGGAGCGGTCATCGTGACAACGCCGCAGAACATCGCTCTTATAGACGTGAGAAAATGCATAACCTTCTGCCGGCAGCTCAGCCTGCCCGTCCTCGGCGTCGTCGAGAACATGAGCGGATTCGTATGCCCGCACTGCGGAGAGAGAACGGATCTGTTCAAGAGCGGCGGTGGCAGGGAGATGGCGGACGACATGAAGGTTCCCTATCTCGGGGCTGTTCCGTTCGATCCCGCCGTTGTGCATGCCGCCGATCTGGGCGAACCGTACGTGCTGAAGCATCCGGAATCGGAGACCGGCAAGATCTTCGCCGCGCTTGCGGCGCCCTTGCTGTCGCTGAAGAAGAGAGAGGTCGCCTCTCCTTCCTCCGCCAGTGGAAGCGGCGCGCCGCGCACCGGCGGTTCGGGCATGATGAAGATCGCGCTCCCCGTCGATGGCGGCAAGGTCAGCGGGCATTTCGGGCACGCCGAGAAGTTTGCCATATTCGAGGTGGACCGTTCGAGCAACGCGATAGCAGGCTCGAGCGAGGCTGTTCCGCCTCCTCACGAGGAGGGCGCCATCCCCGAATGGCTCCGCGAACAGGGAGTCAGCCTCGTCATCGCGGGCGGACTGGGCAGAAAAGCGAAACAACTCTTCGACGATATGGGTATCGATGTCGTGACGGGCGCGCCGCAGGATGAGCCGTCCGCAGTGGTCAGGTTCCACCTGGACGGGACGCTCGAGTCGGGCGATAATGCCTGCGGGCACGGTTCCGGCGGCGGTTCCGGCGGCGGTTCCGGCGGAGGGTCCGGCAGAGGATGCGGCGGCGGAGCGCCGGGCGGCTGCGGCAACTGACCGGCCGGATTCGAATACGGAGTACAGTGGAATGGATCTCGTGTCGCCGGAATTTCTCGATCATTTCATGAACCCGCGCAACCACGGGACAATCGAGGATCCCGACGGTACGGGGATGGGAGGATCTCCCGACTGCGACGACTGGCTCCTGCTGACCATCAGGGTCGAGGCCGGACGGATCTCCGGCATCCGGTTTCGGTGCAGGGGGTGCTCGGCCGCGATAGCAACGTCGAGCGCGACGACCGTGCTGGCAAAGGGAAGGACGATCGAGGAGGCGGAGGCCCTTTCCGCCGATGAGATAGAAAAGGCCGTCGGCGGCCTGTCAGAGGAGAAGAAGCATTGCTCGCTGCTCGGCGAGGAGGCCCTGAAGGACGCTATCAACGACTTCCGGGGGCGTGGAAATACTTCTCCGGAGACGATATGCCGGGAAACGATATAATAGACCACGATATACTGGAAATGTGCAGAAGCTCGAGGAAGGAGTCCCGCAGTGGATGATATCAGGAAGAGATCGAAAGATACGCAGTGCGTCCATGCAAGCCTGATGGAAGATGCCAACGGCGCCGTCGTTCCACCGATATACCAGACGTCTACCTTCAAGTTCCGAAACGCCGATCACGGCGCGGCGCTCTTCGCCGGGCGCGAGAAGGGCTACATCTACACGCGGATGGGTAATCCTACGGTAGAGGGGGTAGAGAAAGCAGTCGCGGTGCTCGAGGGCGGATACGCCGGGATCGGGTGCGGCTCAGGTATGGCGGCTCTTCATCTCGCATTCGCGTCGATTCTGAGGGCGGGCGACCACGTCGTATGCAGCGAATCGGTCTACGGGCCCGTGGTAGGCCTGCTGAACGTGCAGTTCAGCAATTTCGACATCGATGTGTCTTTCGTCGATACTTCCGATCTCGAGGCGGTAAAGGCCGCCATGACGCCGAAGACGAAGCTTGTCCATGTCGAGACCCCGGGCAATCCCACGCTGGTGATCACCGACCTGGCCGCAATGGCGAAGATCGCCCATGAGGGCGGCGCGAAGATGACGGTCGACAACACATTTATGAGCCCCGTGCTGCAGAGGCCGCTCGAGCACGGCGCCGACATGGTGATACATTCGATGACCAAGTTCCTCAACGGACACGCCGACGTCGTTGCGGGCATGGTCGTTGTGAAGGACGAGGATGCCTACAGGCTCGTGCGTGGAATGTCCAACGCTTTCGGCGGCACGATAGATCCGTTCAACTCCTTTCTCGTGGCCAGGGGGATCAAGACCCTGGCCATTCGCGTGCAGCGCCACAACGAGAGCGGCAAGAAGGTCGCCGCTTTCCTCGATACCCACCCGAAGGTGGAGAGTGTGATGTACCCCGGGCTCGAGTCGCATCCCGGGCACGATGTCCACGCAAAGCAGGCGGACGGCCCAGGTGGCCTGATCAGCTTCGAACTGACCGGCGGATTGGAGGCCGGCAAGGTGCTGATGGATTCGGTGAAGCTTTGCGTGCTCGCAGTCAGTCTCGGCGGGGTGGAGACGCTTATCCAGCATCCCGCAGCGATGACTCACGCGAGCATGGGTCCCGAGGGGCGGAGGCAGGCCGGCATCACCGACGGACTGGTCAGGATCTCGGTGGGGATAGAGGATGTCGGAGAGATAATTGCCGATCTCGAGCAGGGCCTGGAGAAGGTCTGAATACAGATCCCGGTTCCCCGCCGGGATCAATTGCTTCTCGCCCGGTCGTAAACATCACTGGAACAGCGCACCGTTTCTGCGTTATCATATCTGTGAGACCGCTTTTGAACCTGCATCGACGGAGTACGCTTGAAATACCGGAAATCCGTACTCGGCTTTTTGATCTATCCCGCTGTGGCAGCCCTCGCATCATTTGTCTTCACCATGACCTGTTCCTCCGTCCGTGCCGGGAATCTTCCCCTGTCGAAAGAACTGATCCGCGAGAAGATCCGTGAGGGCATGAGCGTCAGGTCGCTGGAGCGCGAGAAAGCCCGCGAGATGGGGCTTCCCATCCGGGGCGACATGCCCGGCGGCGGACTTTTCGAGCTGAAGACCCTCTCCACTACGGTACCGACATATCTTATCACGTTCAATGAGGCTGCGGCCCGCTCGACGAGGACCGACAGCGTCCAGGCGGTATACGGAGGAGCTCCAGGTTTCACCGTCGGCCTCTGGGACGGCGGCGCGGCGAGGGTGACGCACCAGGAGCTCACCGGAAGGGCGTTCTGGAGAGACGATTTCAGTTACAGAACCCATCCCCATTCGACGCACGTCGGGGCGACGATGATCGGCGCCGGAGTGGAGGCCCGCTCGAAGGGGATGGCATTCGAGGCCGACCTGATATCGTACGAGTGGTCGTTCGACGACCTCGAGGCGGAGCTCGAGGCGCGTGAAGGCCTTCTCCTCTCCAACCACAGCTATGGTCACGCGAGGGGCTGGGTCGTAGCCTCGTCGGGCACGATCTTCTGGTACGGGGATGCCACGATCAGTGAAACGGAGGATTATCTCTTCGGCTTTTACAGCGACGTATCGCGGGACTGGGACGAGGTGGCGAACAGGAATCCGCGATATCTCCCCGTCACCTCGGCGGGAAACGACCGGAACGACCATGTCGACCCGGGGGTGATCCATTACTACTGGAATCCTCTGGGCGGCGGATGGACCTCGAGCGACACGGTCCGCGACAACGACGGCGGAGAGCTCGGATACGACTGCATACCGGACGGGATGGGCATTGCCAAGAACACCCTCGTGATCGGGGCGGTCGTCGACGTCGAGGACTACCAGGGTCCCGAGGATGTCGAGATGACGACGTTCAGCTCATGGGGCCCGACCGACGACGGGCGCATCAAACCCGACATCTGCGGGAACGGCTATATACTCTACTCCGCAATCGACAGCTCCGACACTTCCTACGGCTTATACAGCGGAACATCGATGGCATCTCCAAACGTCTGCGGCTCGCTCGCCCTGCTCCAGGCACGGTATTCGGAGCTGCGCGGCGATTCGATGCTCGCCTCCACCGTGAAGGCGCTTGCGATCCACACCGCCAGGGAAGCCGGACCTCATCCCGGCCCCGACTACGGATTCGGGTGGGGGCTTCTTGATACCTGGGCGGCATTCGAGCATATCGAGTCGGACCCCGACGGCAGGATGGGCAGGAGCACCGAGCTGATACTGGGCGAGGGGTTACCCATCGAACTCTATTACGAGCCGGATGAGAACGCAGCCAGGATGACCGTGACGATATCCTGGAACGATCCGGCGGCGGAGATACCGCCGCCTGCGCTCAACAACCGGATGCCGCTGCTCGTCAACGACGTCGATCTGCTCGTTACGGGCGCCGGCGTAGAGCACAGTCCCTGGATACTCGACCCGGACGATCCGCCGGCCGCGGCCGGCAGGGGCGACAACATCCGCGACAATGTCGAGCAGATCGTCATCGAGGATCCCGCGCCTGGAACGTACGTCATCAGGATAAGCCACAAGGCCTCGCTCGAGGGCGGCTCACAGCGCGTTTCGCTCATCGTGTCGGGTGCGAGGAGCACGGGGTCCTGGCATATCTTCGCCGACGGATCGGGCGACGCCGCGACGATAGGCGAGGCGGTGTCGCTGGCGGTGCCGGGAGAAAAGATCTACATCTACCCCGGTACATATCGTGAACACGATATTGCGATAGAAAAGAACTTAACGATAACCGGTGTCAGGGGTGCCGGGGTCACTACGATCGATGCGCAGGGGGCGGGAAGATGCTTCGCGATAAACCTGCCGGATGAGCAGCCGGCAGCCCGTTCCGGGAATACGCCTGCATTCGACGGGACCGTCGAGATCAACGGCCTCACCCTGCGGGGAGGCAGAGTCGAGGGAACGGGTACCGATGGCAGGGGCGGCGCGGTCTACTGCGACGGCGTGCGTGCTGTCATCTCCTTCTGCGTGATGACAGGCAGCGCGGCGAGGGAAGGCGGCGCGATATACCTGAGGGAATCGGGATCGCTGATAACGAACTGCCAGATAGACGGCAATACGGCCCTCTCGGGCGGCGGCATCTTTCTGCTCCGCTCCGACGCGATACTGGAAAAGAACACGATCGTGCATAACGACGCCGCGCTGGGCGGCGGGATGCTCTTCGACAATTCCACTCCCGAGATGAGACGCTGTACTGTTTCACACAATGGCCGGGGCACGGGCTCGGGAATATACATCCGCGAAGGAGGACGGGCGGAGATATCGGCCACGATCGTCTCGTTCGGAAGCGGAAGCGGCATCTATGTCGACCGGTACTCGTCGCGCCCGTCGATAGCATGCTGCGACGTCTACGGAAACGAGGGAGGGAACTACGAGGGATCGATTGGCGACCAGACGGGGATACAGGGCAACATCTCCGGGGACCCGCTCTTCTGCGATCCTGGCAAGATGAGATATACCGTCGGGGACGGATCGCCATGCCTGCCGGGCAGGAACTCGTGCGTCACCCTGATCGGTGCGCAGGGAGCGGGATGCCATACCCTCACCTTGATCCGCGTCACCCCCGAGGGCACGGGGGATGCGGCGACGATCGTCGATGCCGTCGAGGTGGCCGAGGAGGGCGACACGATCCTGCTCGCCCCCGGAGTCTTCACCGGCCCGGGCAACAGGGATATCTTTACAAGGGGCGTCCCCGTTGTGATCACCTCCGAGGCGGGAGCAGCGGCGACCGTTATCGACTGCAGCGCCGGCGGCGATGCCTGCTACGGCTTCTACTTCGCCGGTAGCGAGGATACCTCGACCGTGCTCGAAAGAATCACGGTAACCGGCGCGGAAAAGGGAGCCGTTGCCTGTTACGAGCACTCCGGCCCCCTGATCAGGGACTGCGTCCTGTCCGGCAACCGCTACATGGTAGGCTGGCACGGCGGCGGGATTATAGTGGGGGGCGGCTCCGTACCGGTCATCAGGCGCTGTGTGATCTCCGGCAATGAGGCCGGCCCGTTAGGCGGCGGGATCTACTGCAAGGGCTCTGCGCCCGTCATCGCGGACTGCGAGATCTCCGGCAACTCGGCGAGGGACTCGGGGGGCGGAGTGGCATCGTTCAATTCGTCCCACCCTGTTATCAGGCGCTGTTTGAACTCCGGCAAGTCCGCCACCGGGGAGTCGGGCGGGGGCGTCTACGTGATCATGGGCGCGGCGACCGTCGAGGACTGCG
>JAUWMD010000261.1 GCA_030613345.1 Candidatus Krumholzibacteriota bacterium | reverse complement strand
GGGTGCGGTGGTGGGCGTGCTTCTGCGTGTTGTTTGGTGGGGGGTTATGGGGGTGGCCGCGGCTTTCGGGGGGCACGGCGCGGGAAAGGGAGCGACGACCTCGTTCCTGATATCCACACCTCAAACAGGAATTGACAGCATCATGGTGACGCTGAGCCTGCTAGGGCCTGTGTTCGCCGTCTTCAGGCCCTTTTTTGCATTTTTAAGCGGGATATTCGGGGGAACGCTCGTTAACGCCCTCGACGGGGATGATAAAAGGGAAAAAAGCGATCCGCACCCTGGCTGCATAGATTGCGACAGCGACGGGGGCCACAGGAGCGCCGGCATCGGGGGCGCACTGAGGTACGGGTTCCACACACTTCCGAGAGATATCAACAGGGCCCTGATCATCGGGATCATCCTCGCCGGGCTGATCGGCGCACTCATTCCCGACGACTACTTCGCCTCGATACTCGGCGGCGGGATCGTCGCGATGCTCGTGATGATGGCCGTCGGTATCCCGATCTACGTGTGTGCCACCGCATCTGTACCGATCGCCGCCGTCCTCATAGCCAAGGGTATCTCGCCCGGTGCGGCGCTGGTCTTCCTGATGACAGGCCCCGCGACGAACGCCGCTACTATCATGACTATCTCGAAAGTGATGGGAAAGCGCACCGCTGCGATCTATCTCGGCGCGGTGGCGTTCAGCGCGATAGCCGGCGGGCTGCTGCTCGATGTGATCTACCAGGCGGGGTCGTTTTCGGGCGCGATGGAGCATCCGTGGATGCTCCCCGGCTGGCTGAAGAGTCTCAGCGCGTTCCTGATCACAGCGGTCGTCATCGGTTCGTTCTTCCGCATCCCGTGGGAGAGGCCGGCCGAGATCGAAATAGAGGATGGTAAAGGGATGAAACTCAAAATCGGGGGAATGACCTGCGAGCACTGTGTCACCAGTGTGACGAAGGCTCTGAAGGAGAGCCGGGGCGTAGAATCTGCCCTGGTCGACCTGAAGAAAGGAGAAGCGGTTGTAACGGGCGGGGACATCGACGTATCCCTGCTCAGGGAGGCGGTAGAGAGCCTCGGATACAAGGTGACCGGGACGGACGATTCCGGGACTTGATAGATCGATAGATGAAGAGTACACTGATTAACCCGTTCCAGGAGGTAACAGAATGTCACTGAAGGGTACGAAGACCGAGAAGAACATCCTCGGCGCTTTCGCCGGCGAGTCGCAGGCGCGCAACCGCTACACGTTCTTCGCAAAGCAGGCGCGCAAGGAAGGGTTCGTCCAGATCTCGGATATATTCGAGGAGACTGCGAACCAGGAGAAGGAGCACGCCAAGAGGCTGTTCAAGCTCCTCGAGGGAGGAGAGGTCGAGATAACCGGATCGTTCCCCGCGGGTGTCATAGGCACGACGCAGGAGAACCTGATGGAAGCGGCCGGCGGAGAGAACTACGAGTGGACGAAGATGTATCCCGGATTCGCCGAGGTCGCCCGCGAGGAGGGTTTTGCTGAGATCGCTGTGATCTTCGAGGCGATCGCCGTCGCGGAGAAGCAGCACGAAAAGAGGTACAACGACCTGAGGGGTAACATCGAGAACGGCACCGTCTTCAAGAAGGACAAGCAGGTCGTATGGCGCTGCCGTAACTGCGGGTACCTTCACACCGGCAAAGAGGCTCCGGAGAACTGCCCCGCTTGCGCGCATCCCAAGGCGCACTTCGAGGTGCTCGGAGAGAACTGGTAGTAACGATAAGCAGACACTGTATATATTCGGAAGAAGTCATTTGACGTGAAAGGAGCCGGAGATGGCGAAGAGACTTGAAGTTTACAAATGCGACATGTGCGGGAACATCGTAGAGGTGCTCCACGGCGGAGCGGGCAAGCTCGTCTGCTGCGGGCAGGAGATGAATTTATTTACGGAGAAGACCGCCGATTCCTCGACCGAGAAGCACGTGCCCGTTATCGAGAAGATCGATGGCGGATACAAGGTCGTCGTGGGCAGCACGCCCCATCCGATGGAGGAGAAACACTTTATCGAGTGGATCCAGCTGATATCGGGCGATGCGTCGATCAGGGCCTTCCTCAAGCCGGGCGACGCCCCGGAGGCCGTCTTCAAGTGCGATTTCGACGATGTCTCGGCCCGTGAGTTCTGCAACGTGCACGGGCTGTGGAAGGAGGAATAGAGAAAGATGATCCCCGACAAGATCAGCAAGGCCTTTAACGATCAGATCCAGCACGAGTTCTACTCGGCATATCTATATCTCTCGATGGCTGCCTGGTTTGAGACAGAAGGACTCGAGGGCATGGGCCGCTATATGCGCGTTCAGGCGATGGAAGAGATGACGCACGCGATGAAGTTCTTCGACCACATTCTCGAGAGAGGAGCCGAGCCTGAGTTGCTCGCCATCAAGAAGCCACAGGTCAAGTGGGATTCGCCGCTCGCGGCATTCGAGAACGCGCTCGCGCACGAGGAGTTCATCAGCGGGAAGATAAACGACCTGATGACCCTCTCGATCGCCGAGAATGACCATGCGTCGAGAACAATGCTCCAGTGGTTCGTCGACGAGCAGGTCGAGGAAGAAGATACTGCCTCCAAAAGCGTGTACAACGTGAAGATGATCGGCGACGGAGGACAGGGACTCCTGATGCTCGACAGGGAATTCGGTTCGAGGGTATTCAAGATCCCTCTATCTCCCGAGTTCGGCAACCCGGCGGGGTAGTAACCCGGGTCTGAGGACCGTATACAGATGAGGAAGGAACCCGACGATGAAGGCATGCAGGGCTGTGAAGATCTCGGATAACGTCTACTGGGTAGGCGCGGTCGACTGGGATATCAGGAACTTCCACGGATATTCGACCGACCGTGGAACGACGTACAACGCCTACCTGATTATGGCTGAGAAGGTCACTCTCGTGGATGCCGTCAAGGCGCCTTTCCGCGAGGAGCTCCTTGCCAGGATCAGGTCGGTGATCGAGCCGGAGAAGATCGACTACATCATCTCCAATCACTCCGAAATGGATCACACGGGCTGCCTGCCCGACATAATAGATCTGGTTAAGCCCGAGGGAGTCTTTGCATCGAAGAAGGGTGTCGAGGCGCTCGAGGCGCATTTCGGGCTGAAGGGCATCACGGCCGTCGAGGACGGGGGCGAGATCGACCTCGGGAACATGAAGGTCACCTGCCTCGAGACGAGGCTCCTGCACTGGCCCGATTCGATGGTCTCGTACCTGGCCGAGGACAAGGTCCTGTTCTCGCAGGACGGGTTCGGGATGCATCTCGCCTCAAATGAGAGGTTCGACGACGAGCTGGACGATTATGTGCTCTACCACGAGGCGGCGAAGTACTTCGCCAACATACTTCTGCTCTATTCCCACATCGCCGGGAAGGTAATTAAGAGGATAGAGGATAGCGGGCTCGAGATAGAGACGATCGCTCCCGACCACGGGCCGGTATGGCGCGCGAAGATCCCATGGATAATCGAACTGTACAAGAAGTGGTCGGCCAGGGAGCTGAAGAAGAAAGCGATCATCGTATACGATTCGATGTGGGACAGCACGCGCATGATGGCAAGGGCGATAGAGGACGGTCTGACCGAGGGCGG
>JAUWMD010000258.1 GCA_030613345.1 Candidatus Krumholzibacteriota bacterium | reverse complement strand
CAATGACTATCACGAGGAGCGTCAGGAGAATGCCCGCCCAGGTCGCGCGCCGGCTCGAACCGCCTGCGACCGAGGCGGCGTACGTCTCTCCCCTGACGGTGAGCCTCGCCAGCGGCAGCCCCTCGCTCGAGCGCAGCAGGCCCCTTATCCTGACGGCCCCGTCGGCGGTCTTCGAGGCATCGGGCGCCTCCTCCCCGGCCTCTTCCCCCCTGGCCCGTGCCCCGCGCCGTCCCATCCAGTAGCTGAACTCGACCTCGGCCCCGTGCCTCCCGCTGATGACCTCGCCGAGGCTCGTGCTCCTGAGGAATCTGTTGCTTATCCTGTAATTGACCTCGAGCGGCAGGTCGACGACGACCCTCCCGCCCGATTCGAGTGGCATGTCCCTGACCAGCACGGTGAACAGCCGTGCCCTGGCGATGAATATCTTCGTCCCGTCCGTCCGCATGTCGAGGCGGCCGTGGTACCGCGGCCGCCCTCCCCAGGCAAGCCTGTTGCCGCCTGCGGTGAAGGCCTGGATGCCGAGTTCCTCGACCGTCTCTATCCCGGCGGACGCCGCGGCTGCCAGCGAATCGAGCGCGTGTATCATCTCGATCCGTTCGGGATCGTCCGAGGTGGAGACGTCCCAGTGGTCGAGAAGCGCGCCCGCTTCAGCACCCGCCTCACCGAGCCTGCGCTCGAGGCCGGCGAGGGTCCCTGAGGCCTCGCCGTATATCGAGGTGAGCCGCTCCGTCTCGCGGGCCGTCCACGCTTCCTCGCCCCTTCCGAAGGGTGCCGCGAGGATGATCACGAAGAGGAGTATCAGGAGGGGGAGAAGCGGCACCGGGTCGACAGCGCGGCCCGGCCTGAGCATCCCTGGGTCTTCAGTAGAGGTGTCTTCCCTCCGTTCGACTATCTCGCCGAGGTCGCGCGGATACCATTCCTGCCGCCGCGGCTTCTTCCTTCCCCCGATTCGTTGCCTGCCCGGCAGCGGCACGAAGAGAAAGATGATGAAGCCGGCGTCGATGAGGAAAAAAGCGAACCAGACAGACGGCGGGAGCTCTATCCTGCCGGCGGAGATGTATATGAAAAAGAAAGCCAGGGCTGACAAGAGGAATGTCCAGAGGACGGACAGGAATATCTTGTTCTCTCGCTCTGCATCCACGGCGAAGTGTCTCCGGTAACTGCGGCCGGGATCAACGCGTAGTCTTTATCTCGGCCAATACCCATGCGGGGCCCTCCCGGCCCAGCGTAATATATACCTTATCCTGAAAGACCTTGCCGCTGCGATTGTTTTTACAGCTCCTGTACGCTATTCCGTAGACCTTCCTGTCGGGCTTTTCCAGATTGTGGAACTTGACGAATTCGAACTTCAGCTGGTCGTCTGCCTTGAACATGTCTTTGAAGAGATACTTGACCTGCGACTTGCTGTAGTAGCCGCCCTTCTTGCCTACCCCCTTGATATCGAGAAAGACGCGCCCCCGTCCCACGAAAGAGGCGAGGCCGTTAGCGCTCTCTTTCCTCCACGCGCTCTCTATCCCCTTGAAGACCTTCAGGGGATCCTCCATCTTGACCAGCTGCCGCTCTTTCTCTATCTCCCGCTTTTCCTGGGAGAAGGCGGGAGCTGCGGCGAGCAGGACAGGAATCGCAATCGATGCCGCTGTGAACCTTATCAGCCTCTCTCTGGTCATCATACCTCGCCCATGTTGCACTTACCCGAAAGTATTATTATCGCAATCGGCATGCCATAAAACAGCCTTGAAAATCAACGGGTTACGCCGCTCCCAAGGCAGAATGTGACCTTTATTGGATAATCGCGTCCTCAAAAGTGGACAACGGTGAGGTTAAATGTAGACAGCAGCGCTCAATCGATTGTCATAATAAAAGTATGCCCACAGACCGTGGCCCATGGGCTCTGCAGGCACGAAGCCTGAAGGATGAATAGTCAGAAATATCGAACGATACTATAGTCTGCTATTATAGGGATCACTTAAAGTGAGCTTGCCGTTTGGAAGTTCATAATACAATGATCCTTGTAGGCAATATACATTTGGAACACCAAGTTGTCGGCTTTTCTCTTGTGCTGCGCGCACGGCTCGGCTTCCAATTCGCCGGATTTCAAGCGCTTCACGATAAAAATGAATATCAAATATTCTATCACTCATCTTCGGATCCTATAGTTTCAAGAAAAGAATCATACAAACGTTCCTCAATAATCGAGTGCCCTTCTCTCTGTCCGCGAGCAACCTCAACAAACTGTTGCGTCGAGTTGCATATCAAGTACCACCTGTCCGCCTCAATTTTATACATTTTCCAGAAATTCGCAATACTTCTATAAAATCGACGGATTACATCAGCGTCCGGTACATGATGACCACCACTCCTGGTGCGCTCTTCGATTCTCGCAACGCAGAACTCCGGAGTTTCTAAATAAATGTATATTATTGTTATAGTATAAGATGCGCGCTTCATCTGTTGGAGCACACGACGAAAACTTAAACCTGAGAGTGTGGTTTCAACAATAAAGCTCTTTCCCGATTCAATTGCGCCATATAGCTCAGAAAAAAACTTTCTCCCCGCCGTCAGAGCCACCTCACGAATATCACCATCTGACATCTGCTCAGCTATTGCATCAGCACTTATATAAGGAATATCATGCTCTTTGAGATATTCCTTTGCAAATGTCGTTTTACCCGCACCATTCGGCCCCGCTACAATTATTGCTCTCTTTTCCATCCTTTAAAGCCTCGGTTCAGCCTGCCGGATAACAGCATGTCTCAAAAAAGACTTCGCTCTGTAATCACGGCCAGGATCTGATTATAAAAATAACCAGCACCGCCATCGCGATCGCGAACTTGGCGAAGTAGGCCCAGAGCTTTCCGATGAATGCCCAGAACCCCGTCCGCAGCGCTTCTTCCATTCGCGAATAAAGGATGTATTCGGCGACGACCGCCCCGGCGAACGCGCCGAACAGCCCGAAGATGACGCTGCCGAGAACAGGAATAACCGAGGTCCCCAGTATGGCCCCGGCGATGCCCCCGGCGAAGGCCCCGAATGCCCCCCACTTCGCCGCCCCCTTCTTCGCAACGACAGCAAAACCAAGAAACGCCTCCAGGATCTCTCCTACCACCAGGAGAACGCCCAGAACGATCCACCACTGCCACCCGACGACGGCAAATCTGTTCGCGAGATCATATATAAAGATGACGCCTAGGCCGATCCAGCCGCCTGGAAGGCCCGCAAATATGAGCAGGTCGAGAATAAACACAAAAAGGTAGAGCAGGACGAGCCCCGCGTGCTGAAGGACCGAGACCACGGCCGGCTCCTTTCGGACCCTACTGCTTCGCCTTGCCGCTCGTCAGCCTGTTCTGCCACTCGATGAGGATCGGGCTCGCGACAAATATCGACGAGTACGTTCCCACGATTATTCCGACCAGCAACGCGAAAGCGAAGTCGTGGATGACCTCTCCTCCGTAGAAGAAGAGGAACATGACCACGATCAGGGTCGTCAGCGAGGTTATCACCGTACGGCTGAGCGACTGGTTGATCGAGATGTCGATCATCTTCTCGTACGACTCGCGCCGCCTGAGGCTGAAGTTCTCCCTGATCCTGTCGTAGACGACGATCGTATCGTTGAGCGAGTATCCCACGATCGTCAG
>JAUWMD010000190.1 GCA_030613345.1 Candidatus Krumholzibacteriota bacterium | reverse complement strand
CGGGGCCACTCTTCGCTCCTCTGCCAAGTCCGATCGCTTCCCAGAGCCCGATAGAAGCGCCCTTCTTTTTGTCCTGTTCCTCGAGCGCAGCAATCTGTTCCTTGGTCTCCTTGATCTCTTTGTTGACTGCCGAAAGGCTATCAGGGAGGTCGCTTACTTCCTTGCGCAGAGACTTCATCCAAGTGATAAGGGCGACGATGCCGATAACGGCGAGACCTACGGCCGCAATTACACCCGTGACCGGATTCGTAAAGGCCAAGGCGAATTGACTCAGGAGCAATATCAGTCCCGCACCCCCTATCCCTCCGCCCGCCAATACTGCTACAAGCTTCTGATTCGCCTGTACCCACTTCGCGACCTTCGGGATTATCTCGCTCAGATACCCCGCCAGCTTGACCAGCATCGGAAGGATCGCTTCTCCGAGATCTTCCTTCAGATCGCCCCACGCCATCGACATCTGCTTGAGCTGCCCGGTCATCGTCTTGGAGGCTGCGAGCGCCTGGCCAGACATCTTCCCCTCGATAGTATCGAGCAAGGCAGCAGTCCTCTCGCTACCCGTCAGGCTGTTGTCTATCTCGATACCGTATCTAGTAAGCGCGTTGGTGGTTGAGCCAATCGTCTTCGCAAGTAGCGCAGCCGCTCCCCCAAGATCCATTTTCAAGCCAACGGCCAGGTCGAGCGTCGCCTGAGTGGCGCGGTCAAGACCCTCGCCCGATAACTTCCCTAGTGTTATAAGCAGCGCCTGGGCTTGTATAATTTCCTCATCCCCGAAGTTGCTGAGCTTCTGAAGCTCGGCAGCGTAGGCTTTCGTCTTCTCAAATCTCTCGTCGGTATAGGTTCCGAGGTTCTTCATCGCCTGCGCGAGCCCGATCTCAGCCTGCTCCTGGACACCGTAGGCCTTCGTCAGGTCACGCATAATCAGGATGCCGCCGGCAAGGGCTGCCCCTGCACCGAGCCGAGCCTTCTTCAGCTTCGCCTGGTTCTTCTGAACGAAGCTGGTGAACTGGGCGAGCTTACCCTTCGCCTTGTTCAGCCCCTTCTCGAGGCCCGCAATGAACGCGCCTATCTTTAAACTTACGTCAGCCATTTCCCTCTGCGGGGATCAGGTCCCCGAGTATCAGTCCTTCCGGGATATTCGACACAGGCTCAGCCTTCTCAATGCGCTCCAGCATTTCAGCCCTCGCCGCCTTGCGCTTGTCCTCATCGAATATCCGCATGAAGTCTTCCCATCCGTCCTTTGTTGCCATCGCGGCGCGTGCCGCTATAGCTCGCTCCTTGAACTCTCGCAGGTGTGCCTTCCCGGCAGCCTTCAGGTACAGGAAATATTGACTGAAGGTGAGCTCTTTGTCGTCTTTCCCGTACCGCCTGCATATCTCTCCGAGCGCCTCTACGAGGCTCGCTTCATCTCCTTGCTCGCCGCGCTGACTCTCGCCAGCGCCTGAGTAAAATTTACCGCCAGCTCCTCCACATCCACCAGGAAGAGCAGGGCATTGACACACCGCACGAACTGCGCAGGCGTGAGTATCTTGTGGAGCGTCTCTTTGAGGTCCTCCCTCTCGGCACACCGCGCGATGAAAGCGCAGATAGGCTCATAGGCGGGTTGGAGCAGCTTGAAGTCTCCAGCGTCCAGCCTCCCCTCCGCCACCTTAGCGACCTTCTTTATCGCCCACTTCTGCGAGTAGACCGGCACAAGCTTCTCGATAGACCCTTCGAGGAAACCGAGGAGCTCGTACATCGTCGGCTCTCTCAGGGCGATCTCTATCTGCTCTCCGCCCCGAGGTCCTACAAGTACCGGCACCGGGACGTTATTTATCTTCTCCAGCGACCGGCGCCTTCTTCTTCCCCACATCACCGACCACCTCCAGCCGCTTCATCTTCAGCGCATCTAGCGTCGCCCTGCGGTGCGGGAACAGCTCCCCCGTCTGCCCCGGCGTCAGCACTTCCCCCATCAGGTGGAATGCCTTGAGCACCTTGTACTTCTGCTTCTTCATTTCCGTTACCTGGTCCTTTCATCGCATATGATTTCTGCCCGGTCTCGGCGACTCGCTCCGCCACCTTTAGAGCGTCCAGAAGAAACTCCCTGTTCTTCTTGAACTCGATGTCCACACTCACATGGACGCCAGCATGGAAGAGCCTTCGTCTCTCGGACAGTTCCCTCACATCTCCGCGGATGTCGAAAAGGAATATCTTCTGCCCGGAGTTCTTCACGAACCCGAGTGCGGTGCCGGCGAATTTGCCCGGCTTGTATTCCTTTAGGACCTTCCTGTCGACATACTTGATCGCATGACACATCAGGGCGGCAGCCACATTGATGTCCTCGCAGAGGATCCCGGTGCCGTCCGGATTCGGACCGAACGTGTAAATCCGACCCTTCTTGAAGAACTTGTTAAACTGATTTAATTCGATAGTCATATCTCAATCTCACTTTCGTATCTCTTACGCCGCCGCGTCGCTGATCTGCGCGGCCCAACTGTTCGCCGTGTCGTACAGCAGATGGAACGTACACGCGAGCTTGCTCTCTTCGGCGTCCTTCGTCACCAGCGCAGCAGGCGCACTGAGCACGCAGCGGTCCGCGGTGATCGTTCTGAGGAACAGGTCGCCGCCAGGCACGTAGCTGTAGATCACGATGACCTGCTCGACCGGTACTGCCTCCGGAACGATGTCGAGCGTGGCAGGCGGACCAGCCGCGATGGTCTCCTGAATACCCATAGCGATCTTCATGTTCGCCTGAGTGATCTCCGAGAGCACGAAAGAGATGTCATACCCCCACGTGTCCCTCGCTCCAAGATCCATCGGGATGCCCTCGACCTTCTGGTAATACTGGGAGAGCGTGGGCGTGAACGTGACTCCATCGCCGCAGTATCCGAGATCGGAGCCGATAGTCACCGCCGCTCCACCCTGTACCATGTTGTCTCTGTCAGCCATTTTATTTCACCTCCCTTGGAGTTAAATGATAGGTCGCAACTTCTCGCCACCGTCGCCACCACCTGATTGAGTGGTGAACGAATACTTACCCGGCGTTGTTCCCCACCAGTCATTATCGCTGCGGCTGCGGGGTTTGAGATAATATGTCTGGTCCGCGCTCAGGTTCGTGAGCGTTACCGAGTGCGAGGTAACAAGCGCCGTATCATGAGTGCTGGTAAGATTGAGATTGTTCTGGGTCGTCCCGTATACGATTAGGGAAGTTCCCACCTTGTTCGTATCAAATGTGATGGTTATAGAGCTATCCGTTGGATCGCCGGAGTCTACATTAGAGATCTCCGGCGGGCTGGCCTGCTGCTCCAGCGCCTCGAAATTCTTCAGTCGTATCTTGTGAACGAGCTCTCCTGAAGCGGCATAGTAGATTTCCTGCCCGTCCTCGATCACAACGTTATCGAAGGCAGGATTGTTCCACCCGACTATTGCCTCTCTTATCTGGGCGAGCTCAAGGAAGTTTCCGCTAAGATGTGTAAAGACATCCCACATCATCTTCAGTATTCCGTCCTTGCCGGTAATACCCCCTAGAGGACCTTCCAGCGTCGGGTCGGTGATGTAGTTAAGGCCGATGATTCTCGCGTGATACCAGACGCGATATATACGAGTGGTCTTGGTCCTGTTATCGGTCCGTTCGAAATCGATACACGGCGGCCCTGGAACAACGTGCAACATCTTCCCTGTGTACGACCTTCGCCCCGGGCCTAGTACGACCTCCATAGTAGAGCCGCCGAATTCTGTATTCAGATTATCCTTCAGCGTCTCCAGATAGTTCTCGTATGTCACACTCGGCATGCTCATCTACGTTGCTCTCCCCTTCATCTGAGCGGCCTTCTCGTTGAAGAACTTCTCCGTCGTGTCTTCGAGCCTCTTATCGTCGTCAGGCGTCCAGGTGATCATCGGCCTGGCCGGCACCTTGTACGTCTTGGCAGGCTGAACCACCTTCGTGCAAAAGACGTCCGTGCCGTCGGGGCGATTGAAATGCAGCACGCCGCCTTTCTTGCGAGGCCTGATAACGGTCTCTGGCCTTGTAACTGAGCCGCCTCCATGCAGTCTGCTCGCCCTCTCATCCGGCGTTCCTACCTTCAGGCCCTTCGGCTGCGCCTCTACCGTAAAGCTACGCCGCAGATGCCCGCGATCGACCAGAGCAGCTATCGACGTGACCTTGAATCGCTTCTTGCGATGATCACGTATCCCGAGCGTCATCGGGCTGAGCGGCGCCCAACTCCCCGGCGGACGCCCCTGCTCGCGGAACGTCCTGTCAACCACGCCCAAGTAGTAGACACCGAATCGCTTCATCGGCACTGTCAGGTCGTTCGCCAGCCATTTCCAGCCGTCGAGCAACTTGTTAACCGCATCGATCTCGCGCTTCGGTATTACTGCTGTGATCTCCGGCATATCAGTCCCTGTCGTCTGCTATCTCGTCAAGGCGATCGCTGTCAGGTTCCCAGTTGATTTCATCGTCGATGTTCATAATCGGTGAGTAGTCCTTCGTGTTGCTATCGAAGCTCTCAGCCGCCGAGGTGTTTCTGCTCTGTCCGGGGATATCCAGCTCCCGGTCTCGGATCTTCTCGAGCGTGCGGATCGCGTTCTTGTATGCTTCCTTGTCCGGTTCCTGGAGATGGCCGACCTCATGCCCCGCTCGTATCTGTCCGCGATACCGGATGATGTCAGCGGCCAGCCCTTTGACCAGATCCGGCGCCGGGTCGAAAGGAACCGTGTAATCCCGCTCGAGGTACGAATGCAGCTCCGCCTCCCCACTCGCGATGGCCTCGTTTACCATCTCATTGGGAACCTGATCGGCCGTCACCTTCCAGACGGTGGTCCTGATAGTCGCTGCGTCCCAGTAGGCCATCAGCTATTTGACCGCCTTATCGCCTCGAGGCGTTCCTTCTCCGTGCGTCTCTGCCCATCGGTATGAGCGGCGTGAAGCTCCGCGAGTTCTTCCGGTATCGACACCGGCTTGCTCGTGCGTTTGGCCGAGCCGTTACCGACCAGCTTCTTCACCTGCGCCGGTGTCGCCTCGAAGACTCCGCCGGGAGCGATGACGGCCGTGCCTTCTTTCCCGCCGCCCGACAGGAGGATGCAGGTGACAGCCTCGAGGTTCTTGTCCGTAACCTTCTCGGCGACAGGAGCCTCATCTTTCTTCGGGGCCTCTGCGGCCTACTTGATATCCTTCTTCATGGTCCCTT
>JAUWMD010000118.1 GCA_030613345.1 Candidatus Krumholzibacteriota bacterium | reverse complement strand
AGCTGCTTCCTGAATCCCCTGCCCTCGAAGCTCGTAAGCAGGGGAATGATCTTCTCTCCGCCAAACGCCTTTAACATCCTGTCGACAGCGTCTTCCGGTCCCTTCACGCTCCCCGAGCACGATGCGATCAGCGCTGCGGAGGCGGCCAACACCAGTGTCAATTTAACAAATCTGCCCGATTCTGTCATGGAAGCCACATTCTCCCCTTTCGATCTTCTTCGTACTATTTCGCCGCTCACCGGAGATGCCCGGACTCGATCAGCTCGTTCGTCCCATCTCTCGCAAGAGCGTATGAAAATCCTTCGGTGAGCGAGAAGGCACCGATCTCGCCCTTTTTATTCACCGCGATATAGCCGACCTGGAAATCGACCTTCCCGCCGTGGTTCTCGAATATCCTTTCCAGAGCGGCCCTGCAGGCCTTCTCGGGGGACATCCCCCTTCTCATGTTCTCAACGACGAGAAAACTGCCGCATGTCTTTATAACGGCCTCTCCCCTGCCGGGCGCCGCGGCAGCGCCGACCCCGTTGTCGACGTACATCCCTGCGCCGATTATCGGCGAGTCTCCCACTCGCCCGTGTATCTTGAATGCCAGGCCCGAGGTCGTGCAGGCGCCGGCGAGATCGCCGGCCGCGTCGAGCGCGACCATTCCGATCGTATCGTGGTTCTTCTCGCCCCCCGGAAACCAGTCGTCCCTGCTGCTCAACCCCGACTTCCACTTCACCCAGGCCTTCCTTGCTTCTTCGGTCAGCAGGTCCTCGCGCTTGTACCCGACCCTGCGCGCGAACTCCTCGGCGCCCAGGCCGACGATCATCACGTGGTCGGTGTCCTCCATCACCCTGCGGGCGATCGATATCGGATGCTTGTATCCCTCGACAAACGCCGTCGATCCGCAGTTCCCGTCAGGTCCCATTATGCATGCGTCGAGCGTTACCCTGCAGGCCTCATCGGGAAGGCCGCCGTAACCTACGCTCCTGACCCCGGGGTCAGCCTCGGGGACCTGCACGCCGGCCTCCACCGCGTCGAGAACCGTCCCTCCCGACGAGAGTACATTCCAGGCGGCGTCGTTCGCCGCGATCCCATGTTTCCATGTCGATATCACGACGGGGGCGCCCTTTTCGATTCCGCCTGCGGGGCCGGCGAAGAGCCTGTCTACGGGGATGAGCCCACCGGCAGCTCCGAGGGCCGCGGACATCTTCAGAAAGGTTCTACGCGTGAAACCAGCCATCGGTTCCTCCTTTTCCGGTCGAAAGATCGTCTGGAGGATTATATTTCAACGCGGCGCCAGGTTCCACAGAGAAAACCCATGGAGCGCCGATAAAAAAACCGGGCGGCTGCCGGATGCCTCCGCCCGGTCTGTTTTCCTGTTGCAGGTGGCGGCGACATCGGGCCGCCGCATTCCTCTACCCGAGCTTGCGTCTTACGAGCTCCTTCTTGAGCTCGGAGATCGCTTTCGTGGGATTGAGGTCTTTCGGGCACGCCTCAACGCAGTTGAAGATCGTATGGCAGCGCCACAGGCCGTGCCTGTCGTCGAGCGCCTCCATGTGCTCTGCGCTCCCCTCGTCCCTGCTGTCGGCGACGAACCTGTACGCCTTCAGAAATGCGTGAGGCCCGATGTACTCCTTGTCCGCCCAGAACGAGGGGCATGACGAGGTACAGGAGCCGCAGAGGATACACTCGTAGAGCCCGTCGATCTTCTCCCGCTCTTCGGGGCTCTGCAGCCTCTCCTGGTCGCTCGGCGGCGGCGAGTGCGTGATCATGTACGGCTTCACCGCCAGGATTCCGCGCACGAGCGGATCGAGGGAAACGACGAGGTCCTTGATGACTGGATATCCGCGCATCGGTTCGACGGTGATAGTCGAGCCGCCCAGTCCCAGTACCTGCGTTTCGCAGGCGAGGTTGTTCACCCCGTTGATAGTCATCGCGCACGAGCCGCAGATCCCGCTCCGGCAGGACCTCCTGAACGTGAGCGTCCCGTCCTGCTTCCACTTAATCTCGTTGAGAGCATCGAGGAGCGTAGTGCCTTTCTGTACGTCGAGCTGATACTCCTGCGCGTAGTGACCCCGACGCTCGTCATCCGGATTGTACCGATTGATCCTGAACGTGATCATTGCCATTCCGGGGCCTCCTTTAATATTTACGCTCTTTGGGCTGGAAACGGGTTATGGTGACTGGCTTGTAGTCGAATTCGATACGACCGTCCCGCTTCCATGCCAGCGTATGTTTGAGCCATTTCTTGTCGTCGCGATCGGGGTGGTCGGTGCGGCTGTGAGCCCCGCGGCTCTCTTCGCGCCTGAGCGCCCCCGCCACAATCAGCTCGCTGAAGTCAAGCATGTGGCCGAGCTCGATCGCCTCGAGAAGGTCGTAGTTGAACTTCTCGCTGCGATCGTCGATGCCGATTTTATCAAACCTCTTCTCGAGCTCGCGCAGCTCGCCGGCAAGCTTCTCGAGCGTTTCAGCGTCGCGGAAGATGCCGCATTCGAGCATCATCTTCTCCTGCAGCTCCTCTCTGATCGCTCCGACGGTCTCGGTGCCGCTGGCGCCGAGGATCCTCTCTACCTCGGCGAGGGCATCCTTCGCCGCGTCGGCAGGGAGTTCGGGAAATTCACGTGACTCTCGCAGATAACGCACGATCGACTTGCCCGCCCTGCGTCCGAAGAGCGATGCCTCGAGCAGCGAGTTCGTACCGAGCCTGTTTCCACCGTGCACGCTGACGCAGGAGCATTCCCCGGCGGCGTAGAAGCCTTTGACCGGCTTCTCCTTACCGTCGGCCAGGACCTGGCAGTCGATGTCGACCGGGATGCCGCCCATCGAGTAATGCGCCGTCGGCTGGATCGGGATCGGCTCCCTGATGCAGTCGACGTGGAGGAATTTCCACGCCAGCTCGTGGATCTGCGGGAGCAGCTTCATGATCTTCTCTTCGCCGAGATGCCTCAAGTCGGCATGGACATAGTCGCCGTTCTCGCCGCAGCCCCTGCCCTCGTTTATCTCGGTCTGTATCGAGCGGGCCACGAGATCGCGGGGAGCAAGCTCCATCTTCTCGGGAGCGTATCTCTCCATGAAACGCTCGCCGTCCTTATTTAATAGGTATCCGCCCTCACCGCGGACCGCCTCGCTGACGAGAATGCCCTGCTTGTAGAGGCCGGTCGGATGGAACTGGACAAACTCCATGTCCTCGAGCGGCAGGCCTGCCCTCAGCACGAGGCTCAGGCCGTCCCCGGTGTTGGCCAGTGCGTTCGATGTGATCTTGAACGCTTTGCCGTAGCCGCCCGTTCCGAACATGACAGTCTTCGCGTGGAATACGTGAACGCCGCCGTTTATGATGTCCCACGCGACGAGGCCGCGGCAAACGCCGTCCCGTACTATCAGCGACAGTGCGTAAAACTCGGGGTAGAACCTCACTTCGTTTTTAATGCACTGCTCATAGAGCGTGTGAAGAAGCGCGTGGCCGGTCCGGTCTACGGCGTAGCAGGCGCGGAGCACCGGGCCACCCTTGCCGAAGTCCTTCGTGTGGCCGCCGAACTTGCGCTGGGCGATACGCCCCTCGGGAGTCCTCGAGAATGGGCATCCCATGTGCTCGAACTCGCGTACGACTATGGGGGCCTCCTTGACGAGGGTCTCGATGATGTCCTGGTCGCCGAGATAGTCGCCCCCCTTTACAGTGTCGAACATGTGCCATTCCCAGTGATCCTCTTCCTCGTTGGCGAGTGAGGCGGCTATGCCGCCCTGGGCGGCGCCGCTGTGGGACCTTGTCGGGAATACCTTGCTGAGGACCGCCACGTCGAACTCCGACGACGCCTCGTAGGCGGCTCTCATCCCGGCAAGACCGGCTCCCACGATAACCACGTCGTGACGGTGCACGCTGTGGATCGGCACCCCCTCGACGTCGTGGATCGTTTCGGGATCGAAATTCGTCATGACAGGTCAACCTCCGTACTGGAACGAGATCATCGTCAGGGCCCCGTAAATCGTGAAAACAAGCCCGATGACCGCAATCGCGCACCAGATCAAAATCCTCATCCACTGCCTGTGGATGTAATCGCCGAGGACGAGCCACAGTCCGTACAGCCCGTGCATCAGCGCCACGACGAGAAACGAGATGTTAATTGTCTTCCAGAGAGGAGTCGCCACGCGCTCGGCGATCGTGCCGTAGGCAAGCTCGTCCTTCATCAGAACGTGCAGGACGAGGACGTGGACGAACAGGACGATGGCGAGATAGAGCCCGCTCAGGCGGTGGAAGAACCACCAGAGGGCGCCGCCCGATCTCGTAGTCTCATTATATCTCATTGCGGCCTCCCTTCTAACCCGTCGCGGACATCATCCGCGAGATCATTACCACGGCGGAGGCGCCCCAGCAGGAGAGCCATACCGCTATGGCGATGACGAAAAGCGTCTTCTGCTTCTCGACCATCACGCCCATGTCAATCAGGGTGATCCTGAGCCCGTTGAACATGTGGAAAAAGATCACCCCGACGAGCCCGATCTCCATCAGCTTGAAGAGCGGGCCGCCGAAAAAGTGCATAATCCCGTCGAAGGATTCCTCACCGCCGGACAGATGGCTGATCACCCATATGTGCAGGAGCAGGTAGAATATCAGCCCGAGTCCTGAAAGGCGATGAAGGATCCATGCAAACGTGCCCGCATGGATGCGGTAACGCTTGATCACCCTCATCGGGTTCCTCCCGGGTTAAAGAAAGCTCAGGGCTCCGCGGCGATCGCCATGGAACCCGATTGACCTTACTCTGTGAACAACTCGATCGGCAGTACCGATGCAATATAGCATAGTATAATTTGGTCGTCAACATCCGCTGGAAATCAGAGCGATTTCCCGCGATCATCCATCAGGTCTCATCGTTACGCCGCCGGAACCACCTGCCCCGTCAGGACTTGCGGCCGCGCTCCCCCTTGCGCAGCAGCGTCCTGCGCAGCTTGTTCTCGAGCTCGGTCGGCAGCGGCTTGCCCTCGGGCCTCTCCGCGTACCCGCCGCCGTCGTCCTCGAGTGGGGCCGGCTCGTACGCCTCGAGCTCGAGGAGCAGGTGCAGGACAACAAGCGCGGCCTCCTTGTCGGGGATCATCCCCCGTCCACCCGTGTCTGGATCGAGCTGCGAGAAGGGAGGTATCGGCGAGCCTACGCAGGACGGGCAACCCCTCCTGCACTCGCACGACTGAATCAGCTCGAGCGACGCCTGCATGATCTCCTCCATAATATCGTAGCACTTCAGCGCGAAGCCGAGCCCTCCCGGGTACTTGTCGTATATATAGACCGCCGGGCCGCCGGTCGAGCGCGAGTTGACCGTCGTCCCGATGTCGAGAGGATCGGACATGACGAAGAGGGGCGCTACCTCCCTCAGGACGTTGGAAAGGCCGAGAAGCCCTTCGGCCGGCACCCTCCCCCATTTGCGCACCGCCGCGAGCGCTTCGCCGGCCGGCTCTATCCCCATGCCGGCCGGCTCGAGCCCCTGCGGCGGCAGGTCGCACTTGCCGTAGCCGATCGAGTCGCGGCTGCCGAACTTTATCTTCCTGAACATGAAGGGGAGGTCGGTCACGGAAACGTCGCCGAAGGCGATCCGGCTTATCCTCCACCGGCCGTTCTTCTCCTCGAGGTCGACCTTGACCTGGGTCTCGGTGATAGACTGTGTGTAGTAGTCGACGTTGGTCTTCTCGATGAACGCGATCTTCTTATTGATATCGAGATCCCGGACAAAATACGTCTCCGCCTCGTGCAGGTATATCGCCTGCGGATGTACCTGCTGGAACGCGCTCGCCTCGTCGATCGTACCGATGACCCTGTTGCCGTCCGACTCGTCGACGATCGTATAGATGTTCGGCGAGATGTTGCGAAGATTTACATCGGCGCTCGGGTAGCCGTGCCCCCGCCAGAACCAGCTCCCCTTGACAAAATTGAGATCCCTCTCTTCCTCGAGGAGCTGCGCGATCGCCGGGGCGAATTCGCCCATCCCCTCGACCTCCTTCGCCGCGAGCGGAAGCTCGAAGGCGGCGGCGCGCATCTGCCCGAGAAGGATGTGCGGATTCTCCGGGTCGATTATCGCGTTCTCGGGGGAGCGCCCGAAGAAATAGTCAGGGTTACGGGCGAGATACTGGTCGAGCGGCGTATTTTGCGGGATAAATATTATCAGCGAGTCTTCCTTGCCGCGGCCGGCCCTGCCGGCCTGCTGCCACGTCGAGGCGATGCTCCCCGGGTACCCTACGATAACCGATGCTTGCAATGCGCCGACGTCTATGCCGAGCTCGAGGGCGTTGGTGCTGATCACCGCCTTGAGTTCTCCTTCAAATAGCCTCCGTTCTATCTCCCGGCGCTCCTCGGGGAGGTATCCGCCGCGGTAGGGATGGACCATGTCGGCCATCGAGGATCTCTGCTTCGAGAGCAGGTCCCGAACGTATCTGGTGATCACCTCACTGACGACACGCGCCCTGACGAAGGCGATCGTCTGTACGCCGTCGAGGACGAGGCGCGTGACGAGCTCGGCCGCCTCGACGTTCGAGCTGCGCCTCTCCATCCCCGCCGTGTCGAGGTTGGGCGGATTCCACATGAGGAATGTCTTCCGTCCCCTCGGGGAGCCGTCTTTCGTGATGACCTTCATCTTGCGGCCGAGCAGGCGGCCGGCGTGCTCGCCGGGGTTGGCGATCGTCGCCGAGCTGGCAGCGAATACCGGCTTCGCCCCGTAATGGTCGCATATCCGCAAGAGGCGCCGCATCACGTTCGCCACGTGCGAGCCGAAAACACCGCGGTAGCTGTGTATCTCGTCAACGACGACGAAGCGGAGCCTCGCAATGAAGGGGGCCCATTTGGCGTGGTTGGGGAGAATGCCGGAGTGGAGCATATCGGGATTGGTCAGCAGGATGTTCGCACCGTCGCGGAGTTTCCGGCGGAGCGGTCCGGGCGTATCTCCGTCATACGTCCCCGCATCGAAGGCGATCCCGTCACCCTCCTTGTAGCGCTTCAGCACCCTGAGCTGGTCCTGTGCGAGCGCCTTCGTCGGATAGAGATACAGGGCCCTGCTCTCGGGGTCGTCTATCAGTGATTTAAGAACGGGGATGTTGTAGCAGAGGGTCTTCCCGCTCGCCGTGGAGGTGACGATCACCGTATCGGTCCCGCCACAGAGGGCCTCGACCGCCTCCACCTGATGTGTGTAGAGATGCTCCACCCCCGAGTCGGCGAGGACGGCGGCGAGGTTCGCGGACAACGGTTCGCCGAGCTCGCCGAAGCGGGCGTTGCGCAACGGTATCTTGTGGCTGTGAACGATCTGGCCGTCGTACAGGTCGTCGACTGTCACCCTGCCGAGAAATCTCTTTACGTCCAAGGCGTTCCTTTCCTCTGCCCCGCCCATCACCGGTCCCTGCGCACACGGTGAAGATTACCATGCGGTTAAATCAGGGACCGGAAAAATTATAATACTTCTGCTCAGAGGTTGATGCAATAATTAGTAACAATGTTGCCGGCCACCGAGGCTGTTGCACGCGTGGAGTTGTTCCGGCCCTCTAGATATTAGTCAGATATACGGTGATCAGCTCGAGCATCGAGAGAAGGTCGAGGCGGTTGTGATCGATCACGGCGGCGATCTGCCGCGCGTCCTTCGTGCGGACAAACTCGTGATAGGCGCCGGGGATCTCGCTACCGGGGATGTCGCCGGTCCTCTTCCTGCCGAGCACGTACCGTTCGAGTGTCTGGAGCCTGTGGTTCGGGGTCCGTCCCTT
>JAUWMD010000289.1 GCA_030613345.1 Candidatus Krumholzibacteriota bacterium | reverse complement strand
CCTGCTTTCAGATCGCCGGCGAGGCGGCGGAGGTCATCTATCGTGTCAACGTCGTAGAGCTCTTCGAGCAGGGCACAGTCGAGACCTTCCGTATCAGCGATATGGATGGTCATTTTAAACACATCGGGGCCACCCCATTCTATTCCGCGGAAGAGTTCCGGGTGTGGCGCGGAGAGACCGAGAAGGTAATATCCGCCGTCTTCCGCGGGGCCCAGGACAGCATCATGGTCGTCCAGGAGAGCGAATGCGCGCTCAATTTTCTCTTTGCCGCTTGATGGGCAGTCGGTCCCTATGATCACCGCCCTGTCGTAGTCGAAACCCTCGCCGTCACCGAGGACAACGGTGAAGGCGTTATGCTCCCGCTCGCCCAGATCGGCGCCTTCCTGGACCTCGAGCCTCGTGCCGGGACCGAGCCAGTCAGCGAAATCTTCCTTCCTGTCTGCCGGTGAAAAGAAGACTATCGTATCGAAATCCGGGTCATCAGAATGGGCGGCGATGATATCTGCGGCCATCGCTCTTTGGAAAGCGGCTGCCTCCTCGAGGGAAAGAGCGGTCGCCAGGCGCGTCTTTACCTTTCCAGGCTTTGGGTACTTCACGAATATAATAAGGGCATTGTTCATGATTACCGTTCCGCATCACCGATCGACGACTTTCTCGTTGAGCGTCCAGTCATACTTGATGTACTTCAGATCCGGACTGTTGTCGACTATGTATTCGCTCATATCCGAAGGAGCATAGTCGACGATGAACTTGACGAAGCCGCGGCTGTTTCTCCCGTACCGTTTGAGCCAGGCGGGGAGAGCCGGTGTCTTCGTGGGTGATCCGGAGGTGCTGTCTGCCGGTTCCTGCTTGTGAGAGACGAACGATTCCCACTCGCTCCTCTCCCACTTGTAGAAATCCTCGCGGTACCACTTGAAGATCTCGGAGACGTACAGGACGTTATTCTCCCTGTCGAGGCGGACCTTCCCGGGGTCGGCGATGAACCTGATCGCATCCCTGCCGAGCTGCTCGCTGAGATGCTCCACCGTATATGCCCTGTCGAGCAGTACCGGGCAGCCCGTCGAGGCACAGACGATCGAGAAATGGATACGCGGATCCTTGAATTTCCCGCGGAGTTCCTCGTGCTCGATCTCGTCGAGCGTGACCGGCCGGCCGGCGAGCTCGATCAGCTCCGTATCCCAGAAATCCTTGATCTGCCTGATGCTGTTCTGCGGGAACCGCCTGCGCGCGAAGAAGCCGCCCAGCCGGATCGGGTAGTTAAGAAGTATCCCGTGTATCGTCACGGCGTTGTAGGCGTTGATCCAGAACACCATCTGCTCTTCCCTGCTCCAGGACTCGAATCCCGAGGCGCTGTTTCTCGTGAGCATAGCGAGGTAAGCATCGAGATCGCTGCTGTCTTTTTTGAGTGTGGAGTACTCGACGAGACCGTTTTCGGTGTATTTCATCAATATTTCGTCCCACAGCGAGTGATCGAGGGGTTGTGCTGCGGCGGGGGTCATAAAAAGGGATAGAAAGAGACAGATCACGGCGATTGCGGATATTACAATCGATCTGACTGGTTGAGATCCGGTCATTTTTTCTTTTCCTTGATGGAGTTCCGGTCGGCATCGGCGGCGCTCATGTCACTATCGGCCCTGGCCCTGTACATGCGTGCAAGCCTCTCGGGGGATACGCCGAGTCCGTATAGTATCTTCAGCATATCGTTCCCTATGAAGGCCCTCATCGGGCCCTCTGCGGCAAGTTTTCTGTCCGAAGAGGGCAGTTTCTCGCCGAGTATCGCGATCCTTCCACAACGGTGGAGCCTCCTGGCGAGATCGACCTCTTCGAAGATCGGGATCTCGCGGTATCCGCCGAGACTTTCGAAGACCGTTTTTCTCACGAATATCCCCATGTCGCCGAAGAGGTTCTTTCTGAGCCTGTTCTTCCAGTGCGCAAGTCCCGTCGCAAGGGGATAGTACCACCTGCCTCCGGTCAGTTCCCATCTGAATCCACCCGCCACCGTACCGGGATCCGACATCGCTGTCCTGATGAGCCGGATGGAGTCTTCCGACGGGCAGCAGTCGACATGCAGGAACCAGAGGATGTCGCCCCCGGCCACTGCCGCGCCCCTGTTCATCTGTATCGCCCTGCCTCGGGGCGATGTGATTATCCTCGCGAGACCAGCCACACTCTCCCGAGTCCCGTCGTCGCTGCCGCAGTCGGCGACGATGATCTCTGAACCACCGGTCGCCCTGAGACATTCGACGAGCGGGCGCAGAAGCCGCACTTCGTTCCATACGGGGATGATAACGGAAATGGTTGGGTTTTCAGAGCCGGTCATATGTCATGTGACGGGAAGCGTTCTCAGCCGCACTTGGAGAAACCGCATTCGCGGCAGACCGCACAGCCGCCCTCGTGCTCCATCACGCCGCCGCAGTCGGGGCAGAAACCGGCGACCTTGTCTAGGTATCCAGCCGACATTTTGGCGACCTTGTGGCCGACCGGCGTCTTCTCCTCCAGGAAATACCTCTCGATCGCCCTGGCGATCGCGTCGCTGCACGAGAGGATCATTCCACCCTTCTCCCATCCGGGATTGGGGCATCTGATCCCGCGCAGCTGCTTTACGATCTGCTTCGGATCGATTCCCGCCCGCATCGAGAGGGAGATCAGCCGGCTGATCGCTTCGGACTGCGAGGCGCTGCAGCCTCCGGCCTTTCCCATCTGGGTAAATACCTCGAAGGGACCATGTTCGTCCTCGTTGATAGTCACATAGAGGTTGCCGCACCCTGTGGTCATCTTGTGCGTCTTGCCGGTTGTGACTTCAGGGCGCGGCCTCGGCTTGAGGAGCGCGCTGAGGTCATCGCCAAGCTCGATCTCTCCGTCCTCGGCATCGCGGTTTACTGTGCCGATGTTGAGGACCTGTTCATGACGGCTTCCGTCACGGTATATCGTCAC
>JAUWMD010000058.1 GCA_030613345.1 Candidatus Krumholzibacteriota bacterium | reverse complement strand
AGACCTGTGATGCAAGCTTCCCTTCAGTCCCGCATCGACAGTCACAGAATCGCCTTCCGAATCGAGGGTGATCGGCTCGTTCGAGTCGGAATACCCCTCGACGTATTTGTACTGGTATCCGAAGTGCAGCCTGACCTTCGGCAGGATCTTCTTTGACAGCGAGATATTCGCCGCGAAGACCTCGAGACCCGACTCCATATCAGCGTTGCCGTCCTCGAGGGCCTTCTCGACTATATAGTCGACGGCCATGTCAGACCCGGCGAGGCTGTAGTACCCGATGAGCACGGCAAGGGCGGGCCTCCTGCTCGATTCCTTCAGAAGAGCTCCCTTGACCTGGAAATTGACCATCGTCGTGATGTCGAGAAGGGTGTTGGTCGTCAACTGGACCCTGTCCCGCAGCCCGAAGCCGGTCTCGCCAAGCCCGATCTGGACATTCGCGCCGTTACCGAGGATATATCCCGTATCGAGGCTGAAGAGCTTCGTGGGGTATTCCATATGCGGCGGTTTCTCGCAGAGAGCCCTGACCGGATACAGTACGATTGCTGCCGTGACGGCTATTGCCGCCCCGATTTCGCAGATTCTTTTTAATCCTTTGTGAATATTCATGTTCCGTCCAGATTTCGGGATATCCATCTGAATGAAAATCATCCGGATAGAGCCATATGGACGGAACCGAGCAAAAAAAATGCCGCCTGAAAAAGCGACCATAAGCTCCTTTGAAGTGGAAAGCGATCCTAAGGGACTCTCACCGGAGCGTTGCTGGTCATACCTGACGAATCAGGTGGAAGTCCTCTCCCGATAAGCGGCTCATCTCCTAGGGGAAGAGATGGGGGTTTTGTGGTAGGAAGGAAAAAACTCCCGTTATATCCAGGCGGCAAACCCGTCGATATTTGTTTATCTCTATATCCTTATACGACCTCCGCAGCGTCGTTATACCTGGTACACAATGAAATGTCGTGCTCTGATGTTTGGTCTGTCTGTTGTTTGACTCTTCCCTAAAGCCTTTTTGTCCGCATCTGCAGACAAATTAATCATAACGTATACCGGCCGGTATTACCATAGGGAATTCGACCTATTTTTACGTAGTTTTCCGGACTTGAGGATTATGGCCGCCCGAATCCGTTCACCGCTCCAGGTCGAGATCGACGAGGCCGATCTGGATCGCATAGCGCACCAGTCCCGCCGTCTCGTGGATACCGAGCTTGTTCATGATGTTCGCCCGGTGGTTCTCCACCGTCTTGACGCTGATGAACTTCTTCTCCCCGATCTGCTTGCTCGTATATCCCTCGGCGATCAGCTGGAGGATCTCCCTCTCCCGGAGAGTAAGCCTGCTGAACTCGTCGGTCGGCTTGCCGGATTTCTTGTGCTTCTCGTATTTTTCCAGCGCGTCGGTCGGCACTTCGGGGCTCAGATAGAGCTCCCCGGCCATGACCGTCTTGATCGCCTCCAGCAGTATCTTTACATCCTCTCCCTTCACCACGTAGCCGTCCGCCCCCGCATCGAGCGCGCCGAAGAGATAGTTCTCTTCGTCGTGTATCGTCAGGATGATCACTTTCGTTCCCGGGACGTCCTTTTTTATGCGGCTCGTCGCCTCTATCCCCCTCATGATCGGCATGCTGATATCCATGATGATCACGTCCGGGGACAGTTCCATTGCCTTTGTTATGGCATCCTGGCCGTTGTCGACCTCGCCGACCACTTCGATAAACTCCTCCTCGACGAGCCGCCTCACACCCTGCCTCACGATCGTATGGTCTTCGGCCAGCAGCACCCTCACTTTATTCATCATCCTGTTCCTCCATCGGTATGGACGCGCGGATCCTCGTCCCGCTGCCCGGGGCGGAATATATTCTGAATCTGCCTCCCATTCCCTCGAGTCGCTCCCGCATATTTATTATCCCGAGGCCTTTCCCCCTCGATTCCTCTCCACCGGGGGTGAAGCCCCTGCCGTCGTCCTCTATCGTCAGTATCAGGTCGGGATACCCCCGAATGATCCTGACGGTAACGTTTCGCGCCTCCGCATGCTTCAAGATATTCGTAAGCGCTTCCTGCGCAACGCGGTACATCGTCAGCGCCGCGTCACCGGTCAGCTTGCCGTCGAATCCCGTCGTCACGAGTTCCACGCGGAGATCGTCGCTCTCGATGAATCTGTCGATATACGAGCGCAGCGCGGGCCTCAACCCCAGATCCTCCAGCACGGCAGGATGGATCGAGTACGACATCTCCCGGACATTCCGCGTGAGCTCTTTCAGCTGCCCTTTGATCTTGGCAAGAGTTTCCCTCGGTTCATTCTCGCAGGATTCGATCTGGTTTTCAAGAAAAAGAAGCTCCGCGTTGACGGCGACGAGCTCCTGCCCCAGCTCGTCGTGGAGCTTCAGGGCTATCATGTTTCTCTCATGCTCGAGAAGGCCGATCAGGCTGACCGTCAGCTCCTTCAGTTTTTTCTCGTGCCATTTTCTGTCCGCAAGCAGTTCGCGCCTTTCGAACTGCAGGACGACCTGGCTTTTTATAATCTCGAAATAACGGATCTTTTCCGGCTCGAGGTCACGCTCTTTCCCGTAACCGATCATATAGATCGCTATAGCCCTGTCCCTTACGCTTACCGGGAACACGACCGTCCGCAGGACCCCGAGGCGTCTTATCGCATCCGCCCTGTCCCGGGGATGTCCTCCTGCTTCTTCGAGCACGATGACCTTGCTGCTTTCGATTATCCTGGCCGCGGCCGCTTCGTCGATCGACGGGTACATGAATTTCCCGGCGAGATCCGCCGGCACATTCCTCGTCGCCGACAGGACTATCTCACGGGACTCTTCGTCGACCATGCCGACAGCTGCCACTAATGCTTCACTGTTCACGAGCATCGCATCGAGCACTTCTTCCAGGATCTTCGGATCTTCCGTCTCCGTGTCGAATATATCCCTTATCCTGTTGACCGCGGCAAGTTCCCTGTTTCGCCTGGCGATCACTACCTCGGCGGTTTTCCGGTCGTTGATATCCTTTACCGCGATCATGCCCCTCGGATACCCCTCTTTCGAGGGAGGCAGAGGCTTGGCAAACGCCTCGACCCAAACGTTCCCGCCCGATTTCGTGATCATCCTGAACTCGACCGACCCGACCGGTTGCTTCGTCTTGAGTCCTGGCAGGACCTTCATCAGCTTCTGGCGATCAGCCGGGTGGATGATGCTGAACTCGCTGAGCATATCCCCCAGCTCTTCTCTCGAATATCCCGTGATCTTTTCGAAGGCGCCGGCCATCCACTCCCTGCGCAGGGTGCCGGCGGGAAGGAGCGTGGTAACGAAGGTGTAGTCCGATGTCATCTCGGAGATCGTACGGTACTTCTGTTCCGATTCTACGAGTGCGTCCTGGGCCTTCTCCCGCTGGGCGATCTCCTCTCTCAGCAGCTTGTTGGCCTCTTCCAGCTCGGTCGTCCTCTCCTTGACGAGCTCCTGGAGATGATCGCGGTGTTCTTTCAGTTCCTTTTCGGCGCTCACCCTGGCGGTGATGTTCTCCGTATGGACCATCACCGTATCGGACGGTACGAACACGTACTTGACCGACAGGTCCCATCTCTCCCCGATCACGTCATTATGGAACTCTCTCTCGCACTCGAACGTCTTTTTCGCCGAGAAGCATTTATCGAGGTCCTCGAGGATCCGGGGCCTGTCCTTGAGAAAATCGTCGGCCCTTTTCCCGACATCATCCGCCACGTGCCCTCTCGTCATCTTTATGGCGGCGTCGTTGTAATCCTGAAGCACGAAGGAGCCGCCCTCCTTTCGAAACGTATACGTCGGTACGGGAAGTGCCTTAAAGAGGTTCCGCACATGCTCCTCGCTATCGCGGAGCGATTTCTCCACCTCCTCGCGTTCCATGATCTGCTCGACGAGCATCTTGTTCGCTTCTTCCAGCTCGGCGGTCCTCACTTCAACGATCTCCTCGAGCCGGTCGCGGTATTCCTTGAGATCGGTGCGCGCTCTTTCGAGTTCCGAGATGTCCCTGAACATGACGAGGACGACGGGCTTTTCCCCGTCGGATATATAATTGACCGATATCGTGAAGATCCTGTCAGTGCCGTCTATCTCGAGAGTCTTCCTTGTAACGTACTTGAAGCCCGGGCCGAGATTACTCTTGATCTCCTCTATCCCGGGGCGCAGCTCGGGCATATTTATAACGGAATCCCCCTGGCCGGTATAGTCGGTATCGGGGTCGAGGCGGTGCAGCACCTTCCATGCCCTGTTGCAGTAGATGAACGTCCCGTCGGGATCGAACATCGCGATCGCGTCGCTGGCGTGATCGATCCCTTCGATTATCCTCTTCAGGTGCCCGGGCTCCCGCCGTGTCATTTTCCGCGTCTCCCCCCAGTGTTACTTCAGTTCCATATACCTGTGCTGCAATAATATCAGATAATGCACTGGAAGAAAAGCGGCGAAGACGATCGGCGACAGGCTCAGTGCGATGAAGAAAGCCCGGCAGAAACAGCAGCCCTGACGAGCCTCTCGCCTTCGGCAAGGAAATCGGGGCCGGCCTCTATCTGCATCTCGACATCGGGCCTCACGAAGTAGAACACGACCCTCCCGACAGGCGAGATCCCCAGGCGGTCGAGCGCGTACGCGTATGCCGCTCCCTGGGGACGGTAGGCCTCGAGGCGTGAGGGAACGTCGCCGGCATCTATGTCGTCGGTCTTGAAGTCTACCACCGTCCAGGACCCTCCGCTCTCGAACACGAGGTCGAGCCTGCCGTCGAGCATCCCTCCGGGAAGGGGAACGGTGAAGGGCGGTTCGACCATGAGCCTTTCCGCCTCTGCTGCCCTTTTCATCAGGTCCGACCCGAGAGCCTTCGTCCCGAGGGCGAGCAGCTCTTTTTCCAGGTGGGACGCACTGCCTTCGACAGCCGCTTCGCGGGCCGCCGCCGCCGCGTCCATCGGACTGTGCCTGCGCAGCGTCAGCTCCATCATCCTGTGGAAGGCTTTCCCGAATATCAGCGCCTCTTCCCTTTCCGATCCGCCGGATCTGTCCGTGCCACCATCCTCTTCCTGCATCGGCTCGTATACCTCCATACCCGACGGGCTGACGTTCACCGGCCCGGGCATCGAGCTCTCGAGAAGCTCTTTCCTCGCAGCCGCCCATCTCGCCCTCGCTTCGGCGCCCGCAGCCGTATTCTCCGGCGTGATCTTCGGCATGACCGCGAAAGGACCCCCGCCCACCAGCAGCTCGGGGAGATCGGACAGGCGGATCGGGTGGACATCGGCAAGAGCGGGCGCGAGAAATCGGTAGATCGGCTGTTTCCCCCGTTTGTTTTCCGGAGAGCGCGGGATGATGAGCATATCGCCGGCCCGGGTCGCCGCAACGTAGAGCATCCTGATCGTCTCGGCCGTGTACATCCTCTCCTCCCGCAGCGCCGCCTCCGCATAATCGCTCGTACTCCGGCCGAAGATGTTCAGCGCCGGCATCATACCCCTCCGCGCGATGAACCTGTCGGTCCCGTGCATGCCCTGAACGAGATTGACGAGTATGACGACGGGAAACTGGAGACCCTTTGCCTTGTGTATCGTGATCATCCGCACCGCGTTCTCGCCCTCGTCCATGGCGGGCGATTCTCCCTCGGCAACGCCGAGGATATCCTGGTCCCTCATCCACCTGGCGAAATGCCTGAAGGAGTGCATCTTCTCTTCGAAGACCCTGGCCGTCTGGATCGCCTTTCGAAGGTTGAGGACCCTCTGCTCGCCGTGCACTCTGAGCTTCGAGGCCGAAAGGTATCCGGTCCGCGCGAGAAGCCTGCTGAGCGTCGAGACCTGCCCCGCGCAGTTCCGGTCCCTGTGGAGCTCCGTCAGGAGTTCGAACGCCTCCCGAAAGGCGTCGAATTCCCCCCCCTCCGGAACTTCCGGCTCGAGATAGCAGAGCCTGCCTCCTGCCCTCCTGTAGAGAAATATCTCCTCGTCACTGAACCCGAACATCGGGCAGCGCAGCGCGGCGAGAAGAGCCGCCGAATCGTAAGGGTCCTCGACAACCCATACGGCATTGGATATGTCGCGGACTTCCTGCCGCGTGTAATAGAGCTTTCCCCCCTCGACGAGATAAGGTATATCGGCCTCCCGCAACGGATCCTCGTAATGGTTAACGCCGGTCGTGCTCCTGTAGATCAGCGCTATGTCCCCGAACCTCACCGGCCTGTTCTGCCTCGTAACGGGATCGAGCACCGGCCTGCCCGACTCGACAAGGTCCCATATGAACCTCGCAACGGCCACCCCTTCCTCGCGGCGGAAGTCGTCCGATTTCGTCCTGGCGGTCTCGATATCGAGGTGAAATACCGCCGGTCCGCTCTCTTCACGCATCGCATGCACCGGCTCGTAGTCGGGCATGTATCTTCCATCGTCCGGTTTCTTCATCAGGCCGGAGAATGCCCTGTTGACCCATTCGATCACTTCCGGCACCGACCTGAAGTTCTGCGTTATATTCAGCACCGATCCCGCCCCGGCGATCGCCTCCTTGACCTGCTCGTATATCTCGACGTCGGCCCCGCGGAACCTGTATATGCTCTGTTTAGGATCACCTACGATGAAGAGCCTGCCCGGTTCTGGATCGACCCCCGAAGAGCCTTGCCGGCCGGCAAGGAGCATTATGATCTCGGCCTGAAGGGGATCGGTGTCCTGGAATTCGTCGACGAGGATGAAGCGGTAGCGTCGGCGAAGGGCCTCGAGCGCAGTGCGGTCTTCGAGAAGCCTCCTAGCCCCGATGAGCAGGTCGTCGAAATCGAGCAGACCGCCGCGCCTCTTTCTCGCCTCGGTGAAATCGACGAAGTCGTCGCACCAGCCGATAAGGCCGTCCCGGAGATCGTCCATGTACATGGCGGAAAACTCGTAGTGGGCGGCAGCGACCGCCCTGCAGAGATCCTTCTGCGCGGTGCATGATTCCGGGGGCGACCAGTTGCCCTTGTTGCCCTTCGCCTTCGGTGGCGGAACGGACAGAAGGCGCGCGGCGAGCCCCGCGCCCTCGAGCCCCACGAGATGCCGGACCTCCTCGCAGAAGACCGTTATCGCGGTGAGGCCGGCGTCGTCGGAAGAGACGCAGCCCGTCCGGGCGAGGCCCATCAGCCTCGATGCGGAAGAGACGAGATATTCCCTGTGGCGGGACGGATCGAGCCGCCTGCGCGGCCGCCCCGTTTCGATCAACGCCGCGGTCTCCTCGAAGATGCCGCCCAGTGCCCGATACGCCCTGCCATGATAGTGATAAAATGTCAATTCTCTCAGCTTCTCGATGCAGGACGAGGGTCTGCCGAGCGGCATGAGTTTTCTCAGAGCCGCCTCGTGCTTCTCATCGGCAGCCCCAAGAAACTCGCCGAAGCATTCGTCTTCGAAGATCGACGCATCGAGCCCGTCGAGTTGCCGGAAGTCGGGGTCGATCCCTGCCTCGAGAGGGAATTCCCTGAGAATCGCCGCGGCGAAGGAATGTATCGTCGAGATCTGAGCCCTCTCCAGATCGTCCCTCGCCTTTTCCAGCCGGACCCTCTCTTCGGATGACAGATCCTCCTCAGAAAGTAACTCCTCGATCCTGCCGAAGAGCCTGTCCTTCATCTCGGAGGCGGCCTTCTCGGTGAAGGTGATCGCTGCGATCGAGGAACATTCCGCCCTCCCGCTGCGGATGATCGACAGGAACCTCTCGACAAGTATAGTAGTCTTTCCCGTACCCGCACCCGCCTCGAGGCAGAACGAGGTATCGAGATCCGATATCGCCCTCTGCCTGGCCTCGTGATCTACCGGTCTCTTCCTGCCGCTACTCAACGGTGATCCCCCTCATCCCGAGATAATCCAACGCCCGCCCATCTTCTGCGGCCTTGGCCGCGAAGAGCCATTCCCTGCCGGTCGGACAGGCCTGTTTCACTCCGCAGAAATTACATCCCGTTCCCGGCGGGGAGGCGAAAAAGAATCCCGAAGTCATGCCTTTCACAATGACCCTCAGAATACCGGCGAATTCGATACGGTCCTTCTCCCACTCCCGCCCGGAATATACGGCCTTCTTCCTGCTGCCGCCCGTACCCACCCTCCTGAGCATGGCCGTGCCTTTCTCTATCGGGATGTCGAGGAGCTTCGATGCCGCGAGAAGGTATACGGGAAGCTGAAGATAGCTTCCTCCGCCGAGATCCTGGTCCTTCGCGTTGATTCTGCCGGTCTTGTAGTCGATGACATCGAACCCGCCCCCTGCTGTGATATCGACCCGGTCGATCTTCCCGTGGAAGGAGAGAGTCCTTCCCCCTGCCTCGAAGGTCACCGCCTCATCCGGTGTCCTTCCACCGAACCACGCCTCGAACATCGTCGGCATTGATCCGCTCTCCTCGCGCGCCTCGTCGGCGAGCAGTTCCCTGACCGATGCCGCGATAGTCTCGCGTTCGTATTCCCAGAAGAGGGGATGACCGACCGGCTCCGTCGACTCGTAGATATCCAGGGTCTCTCGCGTCACCCGTTCGGACGCCTTCATCGCGGCGGGAAGGGTCGCTTCCGATATCGGAAAGATCCTGGCCCCGGACAGCTCCCTGTAGAGCCGTTCGAGGCCGAGGTGCGTCAGCGTCCCCCGCTGCAGGTGATCGATGGTGAGCTCCCTTTCCGGCTCCTCCACCGATTCGACACCGATCAGTTTCTCGATAAAAAAAGCAAACGGGCAGTTCGCCCAGGACTGCAGGGTCGTGGCCGACAGGTTCCAGTCTTTTTCCGCCATCACCGCGTCGATCTCCTCAAGTGCCCGGGGTGATTCGAAGACGCCGTCGTATGGGGTGAACCTTCTCGTGCCCCAGCGGGCCCTTATCAGTGCGGCCCCCCTCTCGAAGAACGAGGACGACGGATAGTGGATGATCCTGCCCAGCCTGCGGCCCGACATGAGGAAATCGTAATCGTCCTCCCCGAGCGGCACCTCCATCCCCTCTGGCCTGCCCCTCAGGGGAAGGCGTACCGCTTCCGCCAACCGTGCCGCCGGCTCCGCCGGGAGCCCCGGCACAAATCTGAGATATGAGGTAGGTATGTATTCCTTGCTGCCGCCCGTCTCCAGCCTCGGCCAGCTGCATACGAGCCGGTCGGAGGCAGACGAGCAGGCCAGCCTGAACAGCATCGCCGTTTCCTCGAGACGTCCTCCCTTCAGCGAAAGGTGTACATCGCCGCCGGTGACGCCAGAGATCGCCTCCCGTTCGGAATCCTTGATAAAGGGATCCTGCCTGACCTTCCCGGGAACGGCGCCCTCCTTCAACCCCGTCATGAAGGTGACTGCGAATCCGAGGCCTCTCGCGCGGCTTGCCATGATGACATTGACCCCGTCTCCTCCGAATCTTCCCCCGTCTTCGACCCCGCCCTGCAGGGCCGCAGAGGCAATCCTCCTGAACCTCGCCGTGTCGCACGAGGAAGAGATCCGGTCGAGGGCCGCAAGGTCGCTGACCGTCCGGATCGCCGACGCCGCATCCTTGCCGTCGAACAGAGCGGCAAGAGCGCCGGCGAAGACCGACGAGAATCCGGTCCAGTTGCTGCAGTCCTCGAATCCCGCTCGTGCCCCCTCGATCACGGAGATCACATCCACCGCCAGCCCGAGGATTCCAGACTGCCAGTCTCCATCTCCGTCCTCCGCCTCGTGCCGCCTGACCTTCTCGAGCAACCGGGCATTCTCTGCGTCCCACCCCTCTTCCCCCCTCATCCCTTCACCCGCACTCAGACGCACCCAGAGCGAGAAAGGACCGGTACGGGCGCCTTCGCCGCCTGGCACGGCGATCGGCGACGAGATGAGGAAATCGACCAGTTCGCTCCTGCCGCCGTCCCCGCAGAGGATCCCGAGAAGCCTCACCGCTCCGGTCCGCACTGGATCGGCGGCCTTGTACGAACCGATGCGCGAGTACCACGGGATCCCGGCTTCCTCGAGCGCCTCTCGCAGGGGAGGCCAGTCTCCTCTTGACCACGGCAGGACGCCGATCTCGCCGAAACGCGGGCCGCCGGCCTCGCGCATCTCGATGATCCGCCTGACGACCTCCCTTGCCTCTTCAACAACGTCTGGGGCGTTGAACAGCCCGGTCCCCGCAGCAGACACAGCATCGCTTTCGAGCTCCATTTGCTCGAATCCTCCTCTGCTCAGCCTCTCGACGAGCGGTGTCGCGAACCTGTAGGGAGTATCTTCGCACCACGGGACGAATACGGCGGCAGGCCCCGACCGCATGGCTGCAGTCATCAGTCGATACTGGAGCTCGTTGAGATCGTAGAATCCATAAGCGTATACGGCGCATCCCTCGAGAGCGCCCGCTGCCAGAACTGCCGCCCCGGAAAACCGTGAATGCATGTCGCCACCCCTAGCCTCGACGAGCTCCCTGTAACGAGCATAGAGATCGAGGATGCCGCGTACCCTTTCAGGCCGGAGCCGGGGATCGTCGCTTTCGATGATGCGCCTCGCTTCAGCCGCTCCACATCCACCCTCTGCAAGATCGGTGAAGGTCGAGTGAAGCGCGGAGACGAAACCATCGGTCTTTGCCACTTCCGAGAAGCATTCGGGGACGACTCCACCGGCCAGCTCCTCGAGGAGGACCATCGAGGCGAGCGGGGAGAGAGGATCGCGGGACGCAGCTTCCGTCCTCTGCTCCACGAACGACAGCAGATCGGGGAATGTGAGGAAGTGAACGTTAAATATACCATCGAGCAGTACAGACAGCCTTCTCTTGAAATACGAGCAGAGGAGGTTCGAACCGGCGATGACAATCGCTTCGGCGGCGGGATCGTTTTCCTTCAGGGCACGGATCTCGCCGGTTGCCGCCTCTTCGAGTCGCCGGAAATCGCCCGACGTATAAAGCCTTCCCGTCAAACTGGGACCCTCCTCCCACCTATCCCTCATCGGGAACAGGTCCGGGAAATTCTAGCAGAAAGGAACGGTCTTGATAAGCGCGCATAGGGGAAGTTTATAAAAAAGGGCGCGGGGCATCAAGCCCCGCGCCCTTTGAACGCGCCTGTGAAATGCCTGTCATCAGGCCCTGTTCGCCGCGCTTCTCTTCATCACTACCGCCGCGGCGGCGATCATGACAAGCACGAGAACCGTCACGACCGGAGCAGTGAAGAGAGGTACTTGTACGGGCTCGACCACGTGGATCGCCTGTACGCACGTATCGTAGGTCTCACCTGTAGCAACGTCCCAGGCGATGATCGTCAGGGTGTCCCAGGTGCAGGCAATGGCCGCACCGGCATCGACGAGACCGTAAACATCAGCGCATTCACCAGGACCTACACCACTAACCGTTCCGGTCTGGCTGAGCGCGGCGCCTACGTTTCCGAGGCTGGTGATCAGGTAGTTATAATCGCCAACGCCCGCGCAGAGGTCACCGTTACAGATCGAGAACGGGATGTAAGCTGTGGTCACGCCCTCTTCGACAAAGTACAGGGTATCCTGGAAGATCTGC
>JAUWMD010000176.1 GCA_030613345.1 Candidatus Krumholzibacteriota bacterium | reverse complement strand
ACGGCCAACGGCCCCTTCTTTCTGTAATGTCGGCGTTACTGCTGGAACAGGATCGCCGAGACCTAGGGCACGATCCTGGCCATGACCTGGTCGAACACCGTTGAGAGTGACAGATCGACCACCCGCCTGCCCTCCCTCAGTACGACTCCCCAGTCGAAGGATCCCTCGGCAGCGGCGATCGTGAATTTTCCGCCGCCGGGGTATTCCTTATTAAGCTTCGTCAGGAAATCCGGCGAGAGCAGAGCGGACTGTCCCGCCGCCGGTACGATCTCCTCGGCGCCGGAGACCGCCTTCGAGATCACCAGAGTGCGTATGAGCGAGAGGTATTCTTCGCCTGAAAGCGCGGCGATAGTCTTTCTCGCTTTATCGTACAGTTCCGAGAGGATCTCGCGTTTCCTGACCAGAATCGCCTTCCGCAGCTCGAGCTGCTCGCTGACGAGCAGCCTCCGCTTCTCCTCGGCCGCCTTCTTCCCGGCCCTCGCACGCAGGTCGGCCTCGAGCTCCTCAGCCCTTCTGGTATAGCGGGCGGACAGCGCTGCCGCTTCTTCCCTTGCGCGCGCGCGCGCCGCCTCGGCGGCGGCCCGCGAGTCCCCGTCTATCTTGCTTAATATATTCTCGATCGACATGACGTATCTTCCGTTCGTGTTGCGGGTAACGATCCTACCCGAGTTCGATCCGCTGGAGCAGCAGGATCGTGCCGAGCAGTCCCAGCACTGCATATGTCTCGACTACGACGGCGAAGACCATGCCTTTGCCGAGTTCGCCGGGTCGCTTCGCGACGAGGTTGCAGCCGGCCGCGCAGACCTTGCCCTGGTAGACGCCCGACACGAGGCCGGTCAGAGCCACAGGCAGTGCCGCGCCTAGGATCGCAAGGCCTGATGCGAGCGAGATGTCGCCGAGGCTGCCGATCGCCGGAAGCTTGCCGGCTATCATGAACAGCGCTACGAGACCATAGATTCCCTGCGTTCCGGGAAGCGCCTGCAGGACGAGAAGGCTTCCGAACTTGTCGGGGTCTTCGCTCACTACTCCGGCGGCCGCCTGTCCGGCGATACCGGTGCCTACCGCCGAGCCCACTCCGGCCAGGGCCGCCGCCAAAGCGGCTCCCAGAATGACCATCATGAATCCGAGCATTTTCTCTCCTTCCTTGGATCCTCAGTCGTGATCCTTGAGTACTGAATACTTTCTCTCGCTCCTGAAAGGCCTGAACTCCGCTCCCCCACCCCTGAAGAACTTCCCGAAGAACTCGAGGTACTGCAGCCGCGCAGCATGGACAAAGGCGCCGAGGGTGTTTACGGCAAGATTGAATGTATGGCCGCCGATGAGGATGAAGACCATCACCACGTAACCGATGTAGTACGGCATCCCCTTGACCATCGCCGCGATATCGTTGACGGCGAGGGCGATAGCGCTCGTCGCCAGCCCGAGGGCCAGCAGGCGGGCGTAAGAAAGGACATCGCCGAAGTAGCCGACGACGTCGTAGAACTTTACCAGTCCACCGAGGAACTTCATGACGGGGGTTTTCTGTTTTCTGCCGCCCGTGATTAAAATCACCGCCGCCACGGCGAGTGATACGTACGTCGCGCCGCGGATAACGGAAGGCGGCGCCTGTCCGCCGAGTATTCCGGCATATCCGAGCGGCGCGAGTGCTGCAATAAATATCATCCAGGCAAGGTCGTCGAAGAAGGCGTCGGAGACCAGTCCCGCCCTGAGATTCGCCCTCATCCTCAAGCCGATCCCGAAGAGTATGTGGACGATCCCCATGAGGAACGAGATGTTCAGCATCTTTATCGGTTCCTCGAGGGGATTTATCAGAACAAAGGGCTGGAGCCATACGGGGAACGAGTCGACGCCGAGACCGAATACGCCCCCGGCGATGATGCCGACTGCCGCGGTAACCAGCCCGCCGGCGAAGAGAAGGTCGAACAGCTTCCTCACACCGCCTTTCGGCCTGAACTTCAGCAGGACGAAGGCGGCGAGCGCCGCCAGAGTGAGACCGTATCCCGCGTCGGTCAGGCACATCGCGAAAAAAAAGACGAAGAAGGGCGCGAGCAGCGGGGTCGGATCGTCCTCCCTGTAGACCGGCCTGCCATAGAGGGTCGTGACGAACTCGTACGGCCTTGTGACGGCAATGTTGTCGAGATGAACGGGCGGCTCCTCGTCGTCGAGCGGCTCCCTGAACGAGACCTCGACCTCTTCGAATCTCTCGCCCAGTTCCCCGACGAGCCAGGACCTGTCGAGGGCCCTCACCCATCCCTCGATCAGGAAGGTCGAGTCGGTCGTCGACATGCGGTCATCGACCTCGTCAAGGCCGATCGCTTCCCTGTAATAATCGGACATCACCCGCAGATCGTCGCTCGATCCTGCATGGCGTCTCGCTTCTTCATCCGATTCGCCGGCAGCCCTTTCGTAGTTCGCCCAGCTCGACTTTTCCTTCTCTATGATCTCTGAAGGCGTTCCCTCGAGTCCTTCGAAGGAGCTCATCGTACAGCCTCGCTCCTTGAGCATTTCACCGAGTTCCTCGGTGTCGCCGTCCGATACGATCGCGGCGACATACCTCCTGCCCGCCGTGGAAGCGACAGTCTCGAAGACGGCAAGCGGAAAAGCTTCCGACGCCTCTTCGAGGACGCCGGTTCCTGTCTTTTCGGAGAAGGACCAGAACTCGACGGTGTAATCCCCCGCGCGCAGAGCCTCCATCGGGACATTGAGTCGTGTCCAGGGCTCGAGGGACGAGACAACGCCCCTGCTCCGGGCCAGGTCATCCCTCGCCGACCGCGCGTCTGCCTGCAGGCCCGCGCAGCGGTCGGAAAACTCCGTGACGGAGACCCGCCGGGCGAGTTCGGCCGACTCCTCGTCGCTCGTCTCGAGCGGGCCGGCGGAGAGTTTTTCGAAGAACGATTTCGGCACCTCGTACACGGAGAGGAATTCGAGCGCATTTTCGGCGCTTTCCAGGCCGGCCTCGAGATCTCTGGAGGAATCGGACACGGCGGCCTCAGAGCCGCCAGAGTCCGCAGCGGTGACTTCTACCACGCCCCTGGCGCGCAGGTACTTCTTGAGATCACCCTTTATCGAAGAATGTCCCAGCAGCTGCATCTTCAGCATGCGGCTGACAGCCAACTTCGTTCCTCCCGGTCTCGATCAGAACCCCTGTCTGAAGGTGCGGATGATGAGCTCCAGCGCCTTTTCCCTGTTGCGTCCAGCCACCTCGCCGACCGCATCCGATACCTCCGCGCTCTCGCCCCGGAGTGCCTCGATCTCTTTCTCGGCCTCCTGCTTCGCCTCGGCCGTTTTCGAGCGCCTCAGCTCGTTCCCGCTTATCTTCGTATCCTCGATCAGCTTCTCGCCCTCGGCGCGCGCATTTTCCAGAATAATCTCCGCTTCCTTCGCGGTCGCCTCGAGACGCTCGCGCGCCTCTCCTTCCTTCGCGCGGATGGCATCGAGATGCTTTTCGACCATGATATGCTCCCGTTTGTTTTCGATGGTTCTTCCGGGTCCGCCGTCGGACCCCGGAGATGCGTCCCCGAGCGGCGCCCTGCAGGCTCCGTAAATCAGGGGTTGCTATATTAATACATTCGGGAGGCCGTCCCAAGTAAAATACGGCTGTCGCGGGAAAAAACCGGGGGACGGCCCGAAAAAGCCCATAAATAAGATTAAATGCCCTCAGGGCGAAGTTATGAATACGCCCGTGGAATCGTCCGGCACAAAGTAAAACTCGAGATAGTTCGGCCCGTCGACCAGCACGATCTCACGGCTCATGTGATAGATATACCCTCCTTCGGCGGGAGGAGGCGTGGATACCCTGATCGTGACTGTGTCGCTGAACGAGAATGTGCCTAGTTCAACCGCATGGGCATCGTACGCCATCTGCGGATCGTGCCCCTGGAGCGACGGGAAAAGATCGAGATCGCGGATCGAGAAGAACCCGGTCGCATCTGTCGTACCTATCTGGTGCCTGTAGGTGTCCCCCAGATCGAAGACCGTGCATCCGGCCAGACCTGCCCATTCGTATTCGGGTACATCCAGCGTATCGGTGAGTGTCAGCCTCAATGAATATACGCCGTTAACGACTGGGCCTCCACCCGAATCCATCCCGTCCCATATCGCTGTATGGAATCCTGCCGGCACCCTGCCGTTCACAATCGTCCTGACATGCCTGCCTCGCCAGTCGAATGCCTCGAGCAGAGCAGCCCTCACATCTTCGGTGGAATAATTGATGGTCGTGTTGCCGAAGAAGGAATTGGGATAGGAGAATACCAGCGTATCCGTATCGGCGGGAAAGGCCCGATTCGACATCACCGGGATTACCCATTCCAGACTGTTGAGCCTCGCGACCGTCATCCCCGCCTTCGGCTGGCCGCCCGTATCGAGCACTATCATGGCGAGGATGAAATCCTCGTCCTTCTCGAGAGAAGTCGTATCATCACAACTGATCAACACAGACAACATCAACATTACCAGTAACAATCCCCGCATTTTCATCTTCCGACCTCCCTGTACCTGAAGCAATAAACGAGGTGGTCGTTGACCATCCCGGCCGCCTGCATAAAGGCGTAGCATATCACGGGGCCGCAGAAACGGAAGCCCCGATTTTTCATATCTCTGCTCATCGCGCGCGACTCCTCCGATTCGGCCGGCAGCTGCTCGAGCTTCTTCCACGAGTTCCTGATCGTCTTCCCGCCGGTGAATCCCCAGATATACGAATCGAATGAGCCGAACTCCTTCCGCACATCGAGCATCGCTCCTGCGTTCGCTACGGCCGACTCGACCTTGAGCCTGTTCCTGATTATCCCCGGATCGGCCAGGAGTCTTTCGATATCGCGGGCCCTGAAACGGGCGACCTTCTCCGGGTCAAACTGCCTGAAGGCCTTCCGGTAATTCTCTCTCTTCTTCAGAACGGTCAGCCAGCTCAGCCCCGCCTGCGCGGCGCCGAGCACGAGAAACTCGAAGAGCTTCCGGTCGTCGTGCACCGGCACGCCCCATTCGGTGTCGTGGTATTCGATCATGAGGGGTTCATCGGCGGGCCAGCCGCACCTTCGTCTCATCGCCTCTCTCCTTCCCCGCAAACATATTGTACACCATGACGGAGGCTCTCGCCAAAAACAATCGCGCCGATTTAAAAATAATCCTTTACAAAATCGCGGCTCCCGAGTATAATGTTTCTGTCAATAGAAACTGTTTCTGTTGACAGTTACATACGCGGTGCCACCTGATATCTAAAACCGGGATATCGGAGTCACGCTTCCGCAAGGGTCAAAGGGCCGGTCGCACCCCTCGGATAATCCGGCTCTCCCAGGTCCCGTCATATGCGAGCGCCTGCTGCGGAACGGTGGCTCCGATTTCTCTTACATGCAGGCCGGTGAGATGAAGGCGACAGACAGGCTGGTCAGTATCTTCTGCTCGATAGACGATCCACGGACTATGAAGAGGTTTATGAAGGAGGTCTTCAGCCCCTCCGAGATCGAGGACATCTCCAAGCGATGGAAAGTCATGGAGATGCTCAAGCGCGGCATTCCCCAGCGATCTATCGCCGAGAAGCTCGGCGTAAGCCTCTGCAAGATCACCAGGGGATCGAAGGTGCTTAAGACCGGTGGATCGGTATCAAAAAGGATGCTCGACGAACAGACTTCCAGGCGCTGACCGGCGCCCTTTTATTTCTCATGAAGCCAGCACGCGGCGCGGCGCCCCGGTGAGACTTCCCT
>JAUWMD010000148.1 GCA_030613345.1 Candidatus Krumholzibacteriota bacterium | reverse complement strand
ACCGGTGATGAACTTGATGGCGTCGATTGCAAAAATGTTATCGGGATTGGCCATCGCCAGAGTAAGGACCCTGCCCTCCCTGGAGATCGGTACGACCTGGAACTTTGTCGCGACCTCTGACGGTATCAGCTCGACGGAGTGCTCCTCCGCCTCGAGATCGTCGAGGTCGACCGCGGGTACCTGGTACTGCTGCGAAAGAAACTCGGAGAAGGCTTTCTCCGAGATAGCTCCCGTCTTGACCAGGTTGTAGCCGAGACTGCCGCCGGCCTGTCCCTGCTCGGTCAGAGCAAGTTCAAGCTGGTCCTGGCTGATAAGGCTCGACTCGATCAGCTGGTTGGCTATATTGTCACTCAAGGACTTCCTCCGCCCGGATATCAATCCTCACGAACCTGATGCAAATCCTCATCCACCTGAAACGGTCGTGAGCGTTATTCTGCCTTAGAAATACTCCAGTCCGTAATTTCATCCCCCCGACCGCAATAAGCATGCCACGGGTCGACCGGCCGGATAACAGGAAGAGGGGCAACGGCTTTCAGGAAGATATCCGGGTCCGCAGACCTCTTGAGAGAGCCGAGCGGAGAAAACCCGGTCGTTACGAAAATGCCTGCCCACAGGGGATTATCAAGAAATCGCCCGAAGCGGCGGCAGATCACCCGTGACTGCCGGGCCGGGTGCAGCATGCAAGCGGATTCGCACAATGCAAGGCCGGACGGCGGCGCAATACTCCCGTGCCGGTGTCCAGAATCGTTTACCTTCTGTCGGATTTTCTGCCAGCGAAAGAAGTTGCGGAGATGATCGGGCGGCGTCAGTCGAAGAGGCGCCAGTTGATCCCGAAGCGGTAGTGCCTGCCGGGCATGTACATCCCCGGCACCGTCTCGTACCTTTCGTCGGTGATGTTCTTCATCTCGTACTTCACCACGGTCCCCAGCACCGTCAGCGACAGAGACAGATCAAGGAGCGCATAACGGCCGAGCTCGATTCCGGGAAAGAGGCGGTTACCCGTCTCCGAGGCGTCGATACCGATAATGAAAATCTCGGTCTTCCTGAACGATGGACGGCTCAGCCAGACCCCTCCCCTGACGTGATACGCGGGAACACCCGGCGTGATCTCCGCCCTGTCGGCGAACCAATACCCCGTCAGCCGCCATCCGTAATCGAAGGATGCGACACCGGTGGAACCTTTCCCCCTCAGCGAAGCACGCAGCCCGATCACGTCGTCGCTGCCATCGGAGATGTAGACGGCCGGATCGGAGCCCTCGAGAGATATCCTGCTCCTTTCGAACCTCACGAAGATATCGGTATTCACGGCGGTCCCGTAGCCGAGGCCGAGCGAGATCTCGTCGGAAGTCTCGTGGCCCAGGTCGGGATTCCCCGCCGTTCTCAGCTCCGTTCCGTTCGGCAGTCTCCCCAACTCGGGCTGATAGAGTTCCTCGGTAGTGGGCGTGCGGACCCGCCTGGCTGCCATGAGCGTCTGGTAGAGCCCGCGTTCGTTTCCCCGTGATAGCGCCACCTCGCCGCCGGCGAAGAATCCCGACGCTGTCATCGAGCCGGCCGAGATCCCTCCCCTCCAGCGCAGTGCCCCGGCGGCGCCACCGAGAGTCAGGCCGCCCTCCGCGCGGGCGACATCGGGCGAGAAAGGCTCGCCCCAGAGACGGTTCTCGAACGCCGCCCTCTCGGCCGAGAAGAATCCCTTCATGGCTGTCGAACCCGCCAGTCCGTGCCATGTGACCGATCCGCCTAACACCAGTCCAGAGGTCGACCCTGACTTCCTTTTCATCTCGACGAGCCGCTGCCTCAGCGATACCTCGGCGCCGCCCCTCACATACCTGATCTCAGTATCCAGGCCACTGTACCTGACCTCCTCGGGGGGCTGCAGCGGATCGCGGCGTTCGGGCCAGTTGCGGGTACCGTTGTACGAATCCTCGAACCTCCGGAGCCGGACGAGCACCCTGTCGCGCGCCTTTCCCCTGAGGGTCAGCTCGACCATGACCGATCTCGAGTTGTACCGACCGACCAGAGCCGATGGTTCGTCGACAACAGACTCGATATAATCCTGCATGTATTCATCGTATGCGATCGTTCCGTTGATAAATGCGTCGGGCGACGAGAAATACGCCTTGCGCGACTTGCGGACGTTCCCGCCCCACGTGAAATCGCCGGCGGTGATGGGCGGCTTCCGGCCTCCTTCCTCCACGACGATGTTTATCACTCCGCCGGATGCGGCCCTGCCGGTGAGCGACGGCGAGGAGCTGTAGATGACCTCTACCCGGCGAACCCTCGATAGTGTCAGGAACCTCGCAAGCGGATCCTCATTGTACGGATCGTTATATGGTACGCCGTTGACGAGCAGCGTCATCCCACTGACCGTCCTGCCGTTGATAGAATAGAGGGTCCTCGATCCGGGCGGGCCGTCCTGCAGGATGTTGACTCCCGGGAGATGCTCGATGATGTCCTCGATCGTGTTTATATTGAAGCCGGCAAGCTCCTCGGCGGTCATGACGAAGACCTCGCCGGGAAGGGCGAGAGTATCTCCTGCCGCGGACAGGTAGGCACCCCCGTAGCGGGAGGCCTCCCCCATGCATTCGGCGTCGGGAAACGCCGCGATAACGGCAGTCAATATGAGAAATGTCCCGGCGGCGGTGACCGGCAACGGATTCGTCAAACGTATCATAAGGGGATATTGTGGGGCAGTACGCCCGCCGGTCAAGCCGAAAGTCCCGAGGCAAGACTGCGGAGCGCTGTCACCGAGCCGTACGGCACATCGATTACCCCGATACCGGCCTTCCTCGCCTCGTCGAAATGATAATCGGAGCCGCCCGTGCATACGAGCCCGTATCTGCCTGCCTCGCTGACGGCGAGCCTCGTGATCTCCCCGGTGTGGTTGGGGTGCCAGGCCTCGATGCCTTCGACTCCGCAACCGAAGATCCGGTCCACCAGAGCGCGCTTCCTGATGTTAGCTCCGGGATGGGCCCAGACGGCGACGCCCCCCGATTCCCTTATGATCGAGACGACATCCTCCAGCGATAGGACCTTCTTCGGGACGTAGCACGAAGCGCCGTATCCGAGAAACTTGTCGAACGCCTCCTGGAATTCCGCGACGATCCCCTTGCGCAGGAGGATCCTCGCCACATGCGGCCTTCCGACCGTCCCCGCGCCGGCATCGGCCATTATCTCATCGAACGTCACCGGCAGTCCGAGGTCCTGCAGCTTATCGGCGATCCTTTCCGCCCGCTCTGTCCTGCTCCTCTCGAGATCCTCGAGGACGGCGGACAGCCTCCCGCACGACAGATCGAAGCAGTATCCGAGGATATGGATATCGCGTTCCTCTTCCATCACGCTGAACTCTATCCCCGTGACTATCTCGATCCCGAAGACGACGCCGGCCTCGATCGCTTCGACCTGTCCCGCGACCGTGTCGTGATCGGTGATCGATATCGCGGAAAGGCCGGCCTCTGCGCCGGTACGCACAATATCTACGGGCGACATCGCCCCGTCGGAATAGTATGAATGTATGTGAAGGTCGCAGGAAGAAATGGGATTCATCCGGTTCTTTCAGCTTACGGCACTGTACTTCTTCATCTTTTCCGATATATCACGGAAAGTCACGTCGACTATGTAGACTTCTTCGAAATGCTCCCTCGCCTTCTCGGCCTCATTCAGTGCCTCGTAGGCCAGGCCGAGGTTATAATGGATACCGAGGTTGTCTCCGCCCGTCGTCATCGCTATCTCGAGTCCGCGATTGAGCTGCTTTACGGCGAGGCGCGGATTGTCGAGCTGCAGGAAGCAGTGCCCGATCATCTCGAGACCACGCAGCTGGAGCTGCTCGGACCTTGCCGATATCTGCAGTTCCCTGATCGCATCGTTGTAGAGGGCCATTTCGATGTATGCCATTCCGAGATCGTAGTGGCTCCTGAAATCGTTCTCCTCCACATCGCTCGTTATCTCCTTTACGAGGTCGTCCGTGTCGACGACGTTCGCCTCGTTGGCGGCATCCTCGGCGTCGAGTATGTCTGAGACATTGTCATCCGGGGGAGTGACACCCGCGTCAGGCTCCACTGCCGGATCGTCCGCAGGAGTTTCGTCGATGACATATTCCTCTGTGACCTCGGGTGCTGCCGGAGCTTCCTGTTTCTCTTCGGCGGCAGGCTCCTCCGGGATCTCGTACTCCCGGGCTGGAGCAGGTTTTTCTTCGACTTCCCGGGCCGCGGGCTGCGGAGCAGGCTCCTGCGCCGGGATCTCCTTTGCGGCCGGGGGTTCCTCCACCGGCGGTTCCGGTGACGCCGCCGGATCGCTCCCGACTGATTCCGCGGCTGCAGTCGTGTCGATCTCCTCGACGGTGAGATCCGGCTCCTTGTCCGATTCCTCTCCGTCATCCTCCAGCTCGAGGCTTTCCGCGAGGATATCCTCCATGTGGGCCTGCTCTTCGGCGGTCAGGGCTTCCCGGAGGAGATCGAGCCGGCCCCGGTAGAAATCGGTCTTTTCGCCGTCCCCGCTGCCGACGCTCCGCACGATCAGCCGGGCGAAGACCTCCGCAGCGGAGATCTTCAGACCGATATACGTGAGCACCTCGGCGGCCCTGGCATGGAGCTCGTCGTCTTCGGGCACGAGCTCGAGGATGACCTCCACCTTCGGGAGGATATTCTCCTGCATCGGGTCCGCCTCGCCGGAAGATGCCAGTTCGAGATACTGAATAAACATCCTCGAGGCCTCACCGATGAACTTCTGCTTGGCCTTCAGCTCTCCGAGCTTGAAAATCGATTCGAGCCTGTTGGGAACGACCCTCAGTATCTTCTTGCATACCGCTACGGCGTTGTTGTAGAGCGCGACATTTTCGTAGTTGTCCACGGCCTTGTCGAAAGACAAGACGGCCTGCATACGGTCCTCCGCCCTGAGATATATGTCGCCCAGCTCGTTGTAGAGGTTGGGATTGCGCGACTCGATCTGGAGGAGCTTCTTGTACGCCTCTATAGCGTCGGAGATCTTCCCCGTCTTCAGGTAATTCTGAGCCTTCTGCCTGAGCTGACTGGCCTTGCTCACAGCCCGACCTCGCTTCTCTCCCTGTACCCATGGAGTTCCCAGACCACGGAACCTTCCTTGACGACGACGACTGCGTGGTTCTCGCCGGCGCGAGAAGGTATCTCGCGATAGTCCTCGACGTCGTATATCACAAAATCAGCCTTCTTGTCCGCTTCCAGCGATCCGACCTCGTTTTCCATGCCGACGGCGCAGGCAGCGTTGAACGTCGCAGCGACTATCGCCTCGGCCGGCACCATCCCCATCTGTGAACAGGCTATCGAAACGGCAAGCGGCATCGAGTGCGACGGCGCACTCCCCGGATTGAAATCTGTCGAGAGGGCGACTGCGACGTCGGAGTCGATCATCTCCCTGGCGGGCGCGTAATGCCTCGAAGCGAGCCCGAACGAAGTCGACGGCAGAAGTACCGCTATCGTCGGGCTTCCCGAGAGGGCGGCTATCCCGGCCGGAGTCACATTCGTCAGGTGCTCCACCGATACGGCGCCCATCTCGACGGCAAGCTCGGTCCCCCCCAGGGCATATATCTCGTCCGAGTGGACCTTGAGACCGAAGCCGTACCTCGCACCCGCCTCGAGTATGCGTCTCGTCTCATCCACGTCGAAAACGCCCTTCTCGCAGAAAACGTCGATGTACCTTGCAAGTCCCGCATCGGCCACAGCCGGTATCATCTCGCCGATCAGAATATCAACGTACTTTCCGCCATCCTTCTCGCCGGGCGGCTTGTGATGCGCGCCCATGAAGGTAGCGACGACATCGAGTGGTGTCCCGGCCGCGAGGCGTCCGATCACCCTCAGCTGCTTCATCTCGCTCTCGAGATCGAGCCCGTACCCGCTCTTGATCTCGATCGTAGTCACACCCTGCTCGAGCATCTTAAGAATGCGGCGCCTGCTTATCTCGAAGAGCCGGTCCTCGCCGGTCTCCCGCAGCTCCCTGACGGAACGCTTGATCCCGCCACCGCGCCCGTCGATCTCGAGGTAGCTGTCTCCCCTGATCCTCGCCTCGTACTCGTCGGCTCGATACCCGGCGAAGACGGCGTGGGTGTGAGGATCGACCCAACCGGGCATCACGACCCGGCCATCGGCATATATCGTCGATACGACCTCGGATCCGGCGATCGCCATCCGCACCTCGTCCTCTGTACCGGCCGCTATTATCCGTCCGTCAGAGACGGCCAGGGCCCCGTCCTTTACCAGACCGGGATCGGCAAGATTTTTTCCCCTGCGTGGTCCCTTTTCGCCGCTTCGACAAGTCACGAGCTGTCCGGCGCCGAGGAGCATCAGATCGACCGTCTCAGGCAAGCACCACTCCTTGTGTAATCGAACCACAATCCCGCCATTACGCGGGCAAAATGCATAAATCGTGTGTCGCGAAAGAGCTACCCGGTTTTGAACCGTTCCGGATTTCCAGATGCGGAAGGATAGTTATTTTCCCAGCATCGGGATGTTGAGCCCTGCATCTTTCGCTTTTTCAACGGCTATCGCATAGCCGGCATCGGCATGTCTTGCAACTCCTGTGCCAGGGTCATTATTGAGGCAACGCGCTAATTTTTCACGGCCTTCCGGCGTTCCGTCGGCCACCACCGCG
>JAUWMD010000247.1 GCA_030613345.1 Candidatus Krumholzibacteriota bacterium | reverse complement strand
CAGCGCAGCGCGGAACCGGACGGAACTACTCGACTGCCGAGAACTCGCCCTTGCCGGCGCCGCAGTCCGGGCATCCCCAGTCGGCGGGAAGGTCCTCGAAGCCTGTCCCGGGCTAGATACCGTTGTCAGGATCGCCGGTTTCGGGATCGTAGAGATAACCGCAGACGTCGCATATGTACTTCTTCATACCTCGCTCCTTTCGTGCAGGATGCCCTTTCTTTCAGTCCTCGAGGAATCCCGAAGAGTCGATGTCGAACCAGTAGAATCCCCCGGTAAGCGCGTTCTTCTCCGCTGAAAGAAGATCGTAATGTCCCTTTTCCTGCTCCGCAAGATCTTCGAACATCTTCTTGAGTTCGGGATCCTCGGTTTTCTCCGCCTCGGCGAGGTAGAAGTCGTTGGCTCTCGACTCGGCCTCGATGGCGATATCGAGCGCCTCGATCGCGCCGGCCTGCCCGCTGATCGGGATGTCGCCGATCTCCGAGCTCTTTATATCTTCCTCGCTCTCGATGAATTCAGTCTCGAAGAGCCGCGAGTACCATCCCTTCAGCGTGTCCTTGTGGCCCTTCTCGTCTTTGGACAGCTGCGCGAACTTCCCGCTCCCCTCCTCGTTCTCTATCTTCCCGGCCATCCGCGAGTAGAAATTCATCGCTCCTATCTCGGCGTATATCGCCCTCGAGATGGCGTCTTTCAGAGTATGGTATGGCAAGGCTCACTCTCCCTTCAGTTTTACTATGATGATCGACACTTCGTCCTTCAGCGGCTTCCCGCCGAGGTGATCCTTCAGGCCCGACAGAACGCCCGCGACAATGTCACCGGGTGTTCCGTCCCTGTTCTCCTCGAGGATCCTCGATATGCCTCCTCGCCCGTAGATCTCCTCTTTCGCGTTCTCCGCCTCGACGATCCCGTCGGAGAAGACGCAGAAGATATCCTCCGGACCGAACGGCATCGAATGCTCCCTGTAGTGAAAGGCGGGATCAATGCCCGCTATCAGCTGGGTCTGCAGGAGCGACGAGGCCTTGCCAGAGACGTCGACGAGGAACGGGGGCTCGTGCCCGGCGTTTGCATATGTCAATGTCCCGTTACCACGATCGAAAAGGACGCAGAGAACGGTGAGAAAGATCCCCTCGCCCTCGTACTTCTCCGCGATCTTCTCGTTGAGCAGGGATACTATTTTTTTTGGGCTCAACATCTCGGTTTCCATCTTCGAGAGGGAGACCGAATCAACATACTCGCCGACCGCCCTGGCCGCCAGGGCATTGATCTCGGTCGTCTTCATGCTGTGGCCCATGGCGTCGTAGAGCAGTAGAAGGGTTCCCCTGGCGTTTCCCGCGTGATCCCTTATGACTCTGGAGAATACGCTGTCGCCGCCGACAAGTCTACTCGGCATGGTCAGCGCGACAGCCTCGAGGCGTTCGCTTAATTCGAGCGGTGTAAAGGAAGGATTTCCCTGGATCATGTAGGAAAGCCCGGGCTCTCCCTCCTCTCCCTTCTCACCGTTCCAGCCCTTCTCGATAGCCTTGTATTCATTCAGAAGGAGCTGCCTGTGGACACGCTCTTCCTCAGCGAGTCTCGAGAGGAGGCCACTGGCGCCGACCGGTATATTCTGATTTTCGCTGCCCTTGTAGTAGAAGTTGAATGCGTTGGTCTCGCGGATAATCGCACCCGAAAGTATTTTCAGGATCTCTTCGCGTTCGTCGATGCTCACTGCCTCGGCCGCCTTCCCCCTGCCGTCAGTCTTTCAATCCAGCCTTCTTCTTCTCGCCCGACCTGACCTCGTGATAGTGCGCGTAGGTCATCGGGTCGCCGCCGGCGAGGATACCGCCGCCGGTCAGGTCGGCGATGAATATCGTATGAGTCCCCGCGCTGACCGTCATCTCCGGGACGACCTCGCCCTCGAGATATCCTACCGCTCCTGCCAGGACGGGGCAGCCGTTTCTCGCCGTGCGGGTCTCGACACCCTTGAACTTGTCGAAATCCCTGCCCGACCTGTAGCCGAAACGCCGGACGAACTTGTGATCGTCCCTGCCGAGGATCGAAGCGGCGAACACGCCGCTCTTCTCGATCAGTTCGTGCGTGTAGTTCTGCCGGTTGATCGCGATCGCCACTCTCGGCGGTACGGACGTCACCTGGAAGAGCGTGTTGCCGATCTGTCCGTTGATCCGCTCGCCGTCTGCAGAGGATATCATGTAGAGCCCGTAGGTGACCTTACAGCACGCGTCGATGACGCCGTCGACCTCATCCGTCGGTATCTTCAGTGCATCATCCGACGTATAGACCGATCGCGGCTCGCCGCACTCAGGACACGTTTCGGGCGGGAAAAGGCCTATCGTCTCGTGTCCGCATACCGAACACTTCCAGACCTGGGCTATCAAGCGGGTTCTCCCCTAAAGGCAGCTCTTGCACATACCTTTGAAAACGACCTGTGCCGATTCGATCCTGTTTCCGGAGATATCGCCTTCCGGCAGTGATACATTCTCGCCTTCACGCGGGAATATGTCAATGATACTGTCGCAGCTCCTGCAGACGAAGTGGTAATGAGAGCTGATATCCGGATCGTAGTTGAGGAAATCATCGAAGAGATGGAGCGACTGTACCTCGCTGATCTTCTCGAGCATGTTCAGAGTGTTGTAAACCGTCGAAAAGGAAAGACTCGGGTATTTCTTCTTCAAGTCCCCATAGATGACGGCGGCGGTCGGGTGGGTCTTGTTGCCGATCAGGTAACGGATCACCGACAGACGCTGCGGCGTCAGCTTGAACCCTTCACTTCTGAGTCTTCCGATAGTTGTCTCGAACGAATGCATCTTCCCGCTCCTGTCTCCCCCAATGATTTTAATCCTTTACACAGTTTCAAGTTACGAATAAACGGCTATCAAGTCAATAATAATTCTCGATACCGTCGATCCGTTCCGGCACTCCGACTGCGAGTTGTCGGCCGCTGCCGGACCATATCGATGAGCGGAGGAAAGACTTTACCCTTCCCCGCGCGAGGTTTCGGATGCACACAGGGGCGACAGGGGACAGTCGATACATACCGGCACACTCATACAGCGCCGCTTGCATTGCTCGACGACAAGCGCATGGTACTCGTTGTATATTTCCGGAGTCCTCTCGAGGCTTCCCTCGAAAAGGCCCCTGATCCGGTCGTAACTCTCGTTACCCCGTATGCCACCCAGTCTTGAAAATAACCTTTTAGTATAGGCATCCACAACAAAAAAAGTGCCCGAATACGCATACAGCAGGATCGAATCGGCGGTCTCAGGGCCTATTCCCTCGAGGGCAAGAAGCGATTCCCTCTCCGGCGGGCCGTCGCCAGCATCGAGAAAATACCGGGCGAGTATCCCGAGACGGCGGGCCTTCTGGTTGTAGTAACCTGAGCTGCGTATCAGCCCGGCGACCTCGTCGTGCGAAGCGGCCACAAGCCTGGCGGGATCGATCATCCCCGCCGCCGAGAGGGCCGAGACCGCCCTGGCCGCGTTCTTCCACGAGGTGTTCTGCGTGAGCACCGCCCCGACTGCCACCTCGAATCTCTCGCGCCGGTCGCGGGGGCCACCGAGGTATTCGGGCTCCCCGCCCTTTCGCCTCGTCACTGGCCACCACCCCTGCCTCCCGTACTCCGAAAGCAGGATTTCGTAGACTTCCCTGATCGTGTCGGCGGTCTTTCTGTCCTGTGATTCCCCGCGGACCATATTCACCTCTCATCGCGTTTTGCCGGCCGGATAAACTTACATCAGCCGGCCTGGCGCAATCAACCATCTCCTTCCCGGCGTCCAAATCCGGTTGACCTGCGGGCCGTTTCTCTCTTAGGGTCATCAAGTCCGGCGTAATTTCGATTATTGCGAAAGGTCT